>JABDLC010000110.1 GCA_013001905.1 Gammaproteobacteria bacterium
GCTCGACGTCGATCCGCTGGAGTTGTTCTGATTCGCCTGCTCGAGGCACATTGTCTTCTTGCTCCGAACCCCAAGTCGCTGCGCCGACAATCCCCCTCGAGCAGGCAACAAAGATCTCAGTCGGCAACAAAAGCACCGAATGAAAGGCGGGGCCGGTGTCGCTTCGGTTAGAATTCGCGGCCTGATGAAAGAACAGCTCCAGCAATTGATCAGCGATGCACTCGCCGGGATCGACGGCGCCGCAGAAGCCGGCCGCCGGGTCGAAATCGACCGCACCCGCGACGTCCAACACGGTCACTTTGCCTGCAACATCGCGATGCAACTGGCGAAGCCGCTGAAAAAATCGCCGCGTGATATTGCCGCTGTCATTGTTGAGGCGCTACCGGCCAATGACATCGTCGAGTCTGTCGATATCGCCGGCCCCGGCTTCATCAACTTTCGCCTCGCCGACGCCGCGTTCCATGCCGAGCTGTTGACCATGCTCGGCAATGAATCCTATGGCCACGGCAATGCCGGTGAAGGCACCCGGGTGCTGCTCGAATACGTGTCGGCCAACCCGACCGGGCCCCTACACGTGGGCCACGGGCGGCACGCCGCCTACGGCGCCTGTCTGGCCAATCTGTATGCAGCCACGGGCTTTGCAGTGCACCGCGAGTACTACGTGAACGATGCCGGCCGGCAAATGGATATCCTGGCGCTGTCCGGCTGGCTGCGCTGGCTTGAGCACAACGGCACCGACCTGAGTTTTCCGGCGGGTGCCTATCAGGGCGACTACGTGCGCGAGATTGCCGCCGATTTGCCCGCGTCGACCACTGCCGCGGCACCGGATGGTTTTTTCGCGGACGTGCCTGATGACAAAGATCTCGAACTCGACACACTGATCGAGCGCATGCGGACTGCACTCGGCGATGACGCGTTCGGCGCGATTCATCAGCACATGCTCGATGCGGTGCTGGCTGACATACGTGCGGATCTGATTGAGTTCGGGGTGGAGTACGACGAGTGGTTCAGCGAGAACAGTCTGACGTCGACCGGTGATGTGCAGACCGCACTCGATCTGCTGGCCAAAAACAATGTCACCTACGAACAAAACGGTGCTATCTGGTTCCGCGCAACGGATTACGGCGACGAGAAAGACCGCGTTGTCGTGCGTGATAACGGTCGCACCACGTATTTTGCATCAGACATCGCCTACCACCTGAATAAGCGCAAACGCGGCTTCGACAAACTGGTGAATGTCTGGGGTGCGGATCATCACGGTTATGTGCCGCGTGTCGAAGCCGGTATGACCGCAATGGGTGAGCCGAAAGAATGTTTGCATGTCGAGCTCGTGCAGTTCGTCGCGCTGTACCGGGGCGGTGAAAAGGCGCAGATGTCGACCCGCTCCGGCGAGTTCATCACCCTGCGGCAACTGCGCGAGGACGTCGGCAACGACGCAGCACGACTGTTTTTCGTGATGCGCTCCAACGAGCAGCATCTGGATTTCGATCTGGATCTGGCCAAGTCGGAAAGCAGCGACAACCCCGTCTACTACCTGCAGTACGCTCATGCGCGCGCCTGCAGCGTGATGCGCCAGCTCGAAGAACGCGGCCTGAGCTGGGACCGCTCCGAGGCTGAATCGTGCCTGACCAAGCTCACCGAAGATCAGGAACGCCACCTTATGCTGACGCTGTCGAAACTGCCGGAAACGGTGACTGCGGCCGCGCTGCAGAACGCGCCTCAGCACGTGGTTCATTACCTCAAAGAAGTGGCGCAGGAGTTTCATGCGTATTACAACGCACACAAGTTTATTGTGGACGATGCAGAGATACGTAATGCGCGACTGGCGCTGGTGCTCGCGACCCGCCAGGTGATGCAGAACGGTTTGCGCCTGCTGGGTGTCAGCGCACCCGAACAGATGTAGATGGCAATCTGAATGGCAAAACGCAAGCGACGCAAGGCAGGACGACGTAAGAACGACAGCCGTTTGCCGGGCTGGCTGTATATGTTCTTCGGCCTGAGCATCGGTCTCGCCGTTGCGGCCGGCATCTATGTGAGCGACCGGAGCGACGGTATTACGATTACCAAGCCTAAGCAGGTGCGACCGGCGCGGATCGAAGCCGCTGTCAGCAAACCCGAAGAAGCAGCCACGGACGAGGTCGAATTCGACTTCTACGACATGTTGCCGAATCTCGATATCCCGGTGTTCGAAGACAAAAAACCGGCAACCCGGCCGACTCAGCGCCGCGCGCCCGTCGAGAAACCGGGTATTTATATTTTGCAGGCAGGCTCATTCTCCAGCCTTGAGGACGCGATGCGCCACGAAGCCAACATTGCACTGCTCGGCATACGCGCCGAAGTAAAAAAAGGTGATGCCAACGGCCGCACCGTTTACCGCGTGTACACCCGGCCACTCGATACGCCGGAGAAAGTGAATAGGACGCAGAAACGCCTGAACGATGCCGGTATCGATACACTCGCTAAACGGGTCAGCGATTGATGGCTGCAGCAACGCGATCCGCATGGCTGTTGATTGCTTTTCTGACCGGCTGTGTGAGCGCGCCCGATCGCACGGACCAGGTGCAGGAACCAGTGGTCGCCGTCAGCGCCACAACTCCCGCAACCGAACCCGCACCGGCACCACCTCCACCACCACCGCCTGACAACCGTCGCATTACGGTCGCTGCGGTGGGCGACATCATGCTCGGCACTGATTTCCCGGAGAACCGTCTCGCTGATGATGACGGCGCCGGCTATCTGAATGAGGTGGCACCCTTGCTGCGCGCTGCGGATATCGCGTTCGGCAATCTGGAAGGCGTGTTACTTGACGGCGGCGAGCCCGCCAAGAAATGCAGTAACCCGAGTGCCTGCTATCTGTTCCGTTCACCGACCCGCTATGCGGCCCATTTGCGCAATGCGGGCTTCGACGTGATCAGCCTCGCGAACAACCACGCGCGTGATTTCGGCGAAGAAGGTCGCGACGCCAGCATGCAGGCGCTCAGTTTGCAGGGCATCGTGCATTCAGGCCGTGAGGGCACGGTGGCCAGCTGGCAACACGACGGGCTGCGTTTCGCGATGCTGGCGTTCTCGCCCACTAAGGGTTCGTGGCCGCTGCTGAGTGTGGGGATTGCCGAAGCGGCCGTCGCGGAAGTCGCCCTGACGCACGATATTGTCATCGTCTCGTTTCACGGCGGCGCTGAAGGCAAACCGGGCGCCGAACGACTCGGCTTCGGCATGGAATACGCCTACGGTGAACCGCGCGGCAACGTGGTCGACTTCGCGCACCGGGTCATTGATGCCGGAGCTGATCTGGTGCTCGGGCACGGCCCGCATGTGCCGCGGGCGCTTGAGTTGTACCGCGACCGGCTGATCGCCTACAGCCTCGGTAATTTCGCGACCTACTACGGCATCAGCGTCAGCGGCGCCAAGGGCTATGCGCCTGTGCTCCTAACCGAAATCGATGCGCAGGGGCGCTTTCGAGGTGGCAGGCTGCACTCTTATATACAGCAGCGCCCCAACGGCCCGCGCCCGGACAGCCGGCTGCGTGCACTGAACATGATGCGCGAGCTGACCGCGCTGGATTTCCCCGACGGCGAACTCACGATTGCGGACGACGGCACGCTGGGCCGCCGTACACCCGCTCCGTAACCAGGGTGTTGTGAGCCGAATGCAGTGAACCGAATTTAGTGAACAAGTCGCCTGACCGCCCGCTGTTTCGTCGCTGGCCGCAGCTGGCAGACACACTGCCGTTCATCGAACTCGGCACACTGCCTACACCGGTGGATACCGGGCAGACCTTCGCCGAATTGCCGTCGCTCAGTATCGCCATCAAGCGGGATGACATCAGTGCCACCGACTACGGCGGCAACAAGATACGCAAACTCGAGTTCCTGTTAAGCGACGCGCGCGCGCAGCAGCGTGATCACATCATTACGTATGGCGGCCTCGGCTCTAACCATGCGCGCGCCACCGCACTGAACTGTAAAAAACTGGGACTGCACTGCACCGTTATTCTGACGCCGGAACCGATGACGCCGGCCGTGCAGGAAACGCTGGATCATCACACCGCGCTCGGCACCCGCGTTGAAGTCGCGGAACGCTACACGGATGTCGGCGAAATCTGCGAACGCGTGCAGCAAGAGTACGGCCGCGACCACTGTTACGAGATTCCGTTCGGCGGCTCGTCGCGCGTCGGCACGCTCGGCTTCGTAAACGCGGCGTTAGAGCTGGCTGATCAGATCAACGCCGGTGAGTGCGCTGAGCCGGACGTGATCTACGTGGCGTGCGGCACCGCGGGCACGGTCGCGGGTTTAGCCGTCGGCCTTGAGATCGCCGGATTAGGCGCGCGTATCGAGGCGCTGCAGGTCACGCCGGACAGCATGCAGCCGTTTCGTCTGGCCAGTAATTTGATAGCCGAGGTCACCGACGACCTGGTTGCCGCCGGTCTGGATATGCCCGCCACCGGGGGCGCGATCGCGCGCCTGAACATACGTAATGATCAGTTGGGTGACGGCTACGCCGAGCCCACCGAGGCGGGTCGTGAAGCCGCAGCTATCTGGACCAACGGCACCGGCCTGCCGACGTCGCTGACGTACACGGCCAAAGCCTTCGCGGGGTTGATTGCCGACGCGCGCGCCGGGCAGCTCACTGATGCGCAGACGCTGTTCTGGAACACCTACAACTCGCAGGCAATGTGACGGGTTTAAAAACGCCTGAGCGGTCAGCCCTGCCCGAAATCCACACCGAGTGACCGCAGTTTGCGATACAGATGGGTGCGCTCCATGCCCACGCGTTCAGCGAGCTTGCCAACTTTGCCGCCGCACAAGGCGAGCTGCTGCGTCAGATACGCGCGTTCGAATTGCTCGCGTGCTTCGCGCATCGGCAGCGACAGGATGTCGTGATTAACGAGCGGCTCCGGCCCGCCGACAGCAGGCAGCAGGCTGTCTTCCAGTTCTTTCAGTGACACCTCAGGTGCCGAACTTTGCAGCAACAACCTGCGAATAAGGTTCTTTAACTCACGCAGATTGCCGGGCCAGGGGTAATTACGCAGCCGGTTCTGCGAGGCCACACTAAAGCGGCGAAAGCTTAAGCCCTCACTACTGGTCACCGAGTGCACGTAGTAGCGCAGCAACTCGGGAATATCCTCGACGTACTCGCGCAATGCCGGCACACTCAGCTGCAACACGCCCAGTGCCGCCAGCAGGTCCGCGCGCAACCCGTCGCCCGAGGTGCGCTGCACCGACGCCATGATGCGCGCCTTGACCGGCTCCGGTTGTGAGTGACCGGGCAGGGTATAGGTGCCCTGCTCGACAATACCCAGCAACAGGCTCTGCGCCCGCGGCCCGAGCCCCTGCAATTCACTGACAAATAAAGTGCCGCCGGCGGCCTGCTCCAGTAATCCCGGCGCCGCATTTTGCGGCCCGCCGCCCAGCAACTGATCGACCACATTGTCATCGGTCATCGTCGCACCGCTGACCAGCACGAACGGTCCGTCAGCCTTATCACTGAGACTGTGGATGTATTGCCCGAACAGATCACGACCGGATCCCGGTTCGCCGGTGATCAACACCGGCAACGTTTGCGCGGCGATTTGCTGCGCCTGCTCGCGCACTGCGCGTATCACCGCACTCTTGCCCGGCGGAATTTCAACACTCGCTTGCCGGCGGCGCTGCACCTGAGTCGCGGCAGGCGCGTTTTTTTGCTCGAGCGCGCCCTCGATCGTGGCAAGCAATTGTTCGAGTGAGACGGGCTTCTCGATATAGTCGACCGCGCCCAGGCGCGTTGCCTCGACTGCGGTTTCGACCGTGCCATGCCCTGACATCACGATCACCGGGCACAACGGTACGTTGCTGTCCGCCCATTCTTTCAGCAACGTGATGCCATCGGTATCGGGCATCCAGATATCGAGCAACACCAGGTCCGGCTGACCGGCGCTGTAGTGCGAGCGTGCTTCGCGCGCATCCGCCGCCGTCTCCACGGCATAACCCTCATCGGTGAGGATGTCGTGAATCGTCGAGCGTATACCCTGCTCGTCATCAACTATCAGTATGGATGCGTTACTCATGCTGCCAGGCCCGGTCAGAGCTCGTCTCGTTCATTCTTGTTATACGGCAGATAGATACGGATTGTCGCGCCGTCCTCAGCCTCGTTGTCTATGATGACATTTCCGCCATGTTCTTCAATCAGTTTGCGCACGATCGCAAGCCCCAGACCGGAGCCTTTCTCCTTGGTTGAGACATACGGCTCAAAGATCTCATCAAGGTGCTCAGTCGGGAATCCGGGGCCGTTGTCACGCACGGTGATCTTGCAACGGGTCTGCGATTTCTTTTCCTGCAGCGAAGTGCTGATCGTGATCTTACCGTCGGGCTTGCCCTCCAGCGCCTCAATGGAATTGCGGATCAGGTTGTGAAAAACCTGCCGCATGCGCAATGCATCCGCGCTGATCAACGGCAGTGAGTCTTCCAGATCAAGGTACAGCCGGGCGCCACCTTCGTAGCTCGGGTACAGATCAGCCACATTAGTGATCAGTCGATTAATGTCGATTTCGACGAGATTAAGCTCCGGCGCGCGCGCGTATTCGCTGAACGCGTTCACCATGTCGCGCATGGCTTCGACCTGACGAATAATGGTCTGCGTGGAGCGATCGAGCGCATCGGCCTCGTCGACCGGCACGTGATCAAGGTACTTGTGGCGGATGCGTTCGGCGGACAACTTAATTGGCGTGAGCGGGTTCTTGATTTCATGCGCGAGCCGGCGCGCCACTTCACCCCAGGCCGCGTCACGTTGCGCACGGAGCAACTCTGTCACGTCTTCGAACACAATCACATAACCCGGCGCCGTGCGATAGCTGCCTGGCAACGGCGTGCAGGCCGCTACGAGCACACGCCGTTCACCTTCAATCTGCAGCGCAATCTGTTCCCGCCAATCGGTGCGGCCTTCTTTAATGAATTCACCGGACTTTTCCATAAACTGGGCGAGCACCGGATTATCGGCCGCCAGCGACAGCACCGACTGCCCTTCCCGCCCGGCGAAATCGCATTGCAGAATATCGCTCGCTGCTGCGTTCGCCGTGCGTATGGTCAGGTTGTTCTCGATAGCCACGACGCCGCTCGATAGCCGACTGAGTATGGCTTCGAGACTGGCGCGTTCGTTCTCGACCTGCGCTTCACTGCTGCGCGCTTCTTCGCGCGCGGTGCCCAGCTGGTTCATCATGTCGTTGAAGCTGTCGACGAGGTAACCGATTTCGTCGTCGTCACCGGCCGGCAAGGGCCGGTCGAATTCACCGCGCGCCACCGCGCGGGTACCTGCGACCAGATTCTGCACCGGCGAGGTAATCCGGCGGGCGAAAAAAATCGCGCCGTACACCGCCAGCAGCAACGTGATCAACACGACGAGACTCAAGGTCAGGATGAATGCATTTTTTAAGGGTTCGCGTAGGTACACGAGTTCGGAGTAACGGCTCTCTGTGGCCTGCACGGAGTCTGTCAGCGGGCCGATCTTGTTACCGAGCGAATAGTTCGCCTGCAGTACCGCGCGGTCGCGCCCGAACCAACCCGGCAACACCACGGCCGTGCGCACGATATAGGTACCGTCGGCTTCCGGTTCGAGCACGGCGAATTCGCCATCGCGGCGAATGCTCAGCATGATCTCGTCACTGGGCAGTTGCGGCAGCCGGTCCAGCGGCGCCGCCGTCGTTGACGCGACGATACGTGACGACCCGGCACTGACCGTGAGGTCCAGCGCGCCGGCCGCACTGCGCAGCTGACTGAGCCGCCCGTACAGTTCGTCTTCGGGTACGGCATACAGGCGCTCGGCAATGCGCCGGGTCTGCTGCTTGTTTACGCGAATGCGCACGTCGAGTGCAGCACGGCTGAGTTCGAGCGCATCACCCAAACCCTGCTCCACCTGCACATCAAAGTAGGAATCGATACCCTGATTCAGAAACTGCACGGCATAGGCATACACCACCGCCATCGGCACGATCACCAGCGCAATAAAGGCCGCGACAAGCCGGGCTTTTAAACGGGAGCCCGTGCGCCGGTTGCGGTAGTCGCGGAACATCCGCACGAGGTTGCCGCCTATCAGCAGCAGCAGAATGGCGGCACCCGCAATATTGATCGCAATGATCGAACGGTAGGTTTCGCCGAACTGCGCGGAGCTGCCGCTGACGATGCTGAGGAGAACGAGCCCGGTCAGCGCCAGTATGACTGCGGCGACCAGCAGAGCGGTCGTCGCGCCGCGTCTGACTACCTTGGTATCCATCGATACCAGTCACTCTCGAGACTGAAATCACCTCGCCAGAATGCGAGTACGGCGAGCGGGCCGGGCAGTTTTTCCCAGTCGAGCACCGCACGCATACTGAAGGTGTAGGGCTCGGGGTTGCTGACCGGCAAAGTCTCCGGGAAGCGGAAGTCGCGCACCTGACCCAGATAGCGCAGTGCGGAGAACAGGGTCGCATAGCTGTTCACGCTGTCGTCGCTGACATCGCGAACGACATAGCGCTGACTCAGCGACAAGTACTGCAACTCAAAGTCCTGCTGCACAGTGGCGACCAGTTCGTCAATCCAGAAACGACGCCGGCTGCGCACTTCGTACTGAAAAGCGATTCGCAGTGTGACGCCACTCTCCAGTGCTTCGAGCGCCGCATCGCTGAGCTCCAGATTGACCCGCGCATCAACCACCCACGCCTCGTTGCCTGCCGCGTTTGCAACCGGTCGCGCCGTTGCATTGATGACCTCGAACCGACCCGGGTCGGCCATCACAACCGGTGCGCACAACAAACCCGCACCGCACAGTGCGAGCAGTCGCACTGCGGTCACAGTGATGTCATGAACGTTGCGGAAAACCATGTCAGCAATGAGAGAAATCGTTAATCAGCGGAGCGTTCCATTAAAGCATAATAGAAACCGTCCGTTGCGCCGCTTCCTGGTAACAGCTGCGCGCCGTAAGCTCTGTGTACCGCGGTGCCCGGCAGTAACGGCGTTATATCGACATGAGAGGCGGTCGGCTGCGCGTTGAGAAACTCTGCAGTCACTGACTCGTTTTCCGTCGCCAACAAAGAACAGGTGACGTACAACAAACGGCCGCCGGGTTGCAGCAGTGGCCACAGCGCATTCAGCATACTCAGCTGCACGTCATGCAGTGACGGGATGTCATCATCACGGCGCAAAAAACGAATGTCGGGATGACGGCGTATAACGCCGGTAGCTGAGCACGGCGCATCCACGAGGATGCGGTCAAACCGTCGGCCGTCTGCCCACACACCCGGGTTGAGCGCATCGCCGCAGATCACATCCGCATTCAATTGCAGACGTTGCAGGTTTTCACGCACGCGCTCGAGCCGCCGTTCGCTGCTGTCCAGCGCAACCAGTTGCAGATCATTCTCGGCGCGTTCGAGCATGTGGGTGGTTTTGCCGCCGGGTGCGGCACAGGCATCAAGCACGCGCATACCCGGCTGTGCATCGAGAATTTCCGCGGCGAGCTGCGAAGCCGCGTCCTGCACGCTGCAGTCGCCCGCTGCGAAGCCCGGCAAATCACTGACTGACACCGCCTGTTCCAGACACACTGCCGCGGGCATCGTCGCGGGCGCGTGGGTAACCGTCATCCCCGCCGCCTCAAGTTGTTCGCGGTACGCGTCACGATCGGTGCGGCACGTATTGACCCGCAACCACAACGGCGCCTGTTGATTGCCGGCCACCGCAATGGCTTCCCAGTCGTCAGGCCAGTCGCTTCGCAACCTGTCGAGCAGCCATGCGGGGTAACCGTGACGCGCTTCATCAGCTGCGCCGACGGCGTTTAGCAACTCGTCACGTTCACGCTGAAAGCGGCGCAGAATTGCATTAACCAGTTTGCGCAATGCGGGACGGCGCACACTGCGGGTCGCATCAACCGCCGCAGACACCACCGCATAATCGGGTGCGTCCGTCTCCGTCAGCTCAAACAGCGCGACTGACATCAGCATCGTCACCACGGCATCTTTGCGCCGCAGAGGTTTGTCGAGCAGCCGGCTGAGTATCGCCGCATTACGCAGATGTAAACGCAGCGTGCCGAATGCGAGTGCCTTGGCAAATGAGCGGTCGCGTGCCGGTAACTCACTCAGTTCTGCCTCCGCAAAGCCGTCATCCAGATTGCGGCCGTCTTCGATAACCGCGTGCAGCGCGATCGCGGCAACGGCGCGGGCACGCGCGCCTTCAGCAGAATCCTTCAACGGTTAATCGCCGAGCACACGACCGGACAGGTCGCGCGCATTCGCGAAGGCTTTGCCGCTGACGGGCTTGCGCCCTGCTGCCTGCACCGTGTGCAGCAACAACTGACCGGAACCGGTCTGTATGCGCAAGGCATCGCCTTCCACGCCCAACACGGTGCCGGGTTGTGCCGCGGGTTCTTCGGCGGGATCTGCGAGTGACGACAGCCAGCAACGCAGCACGGCGCCGTCCAGCGTCGTCTGTGCCACCGGCCAGGGATTAAACGCACGGATGCGGCAATCGATCTCACCCGCTGACCGCTGCCAGTCGATTACTCCATCCTGCTTTTTAATCAGCCGCGCGTACGTCACGCCGTCATCGGGCTGCGGTGTGGCCTGTAAGCTGCCGTCGAGTAAACCGTCGAGATGGGTCATCAGCAGCTCAGCACCGACCTGGGCCAGCCGGTCATGCAGACTGCCGCCGGTATCCGTCGGCTCAATCGCAACGCGGCTTTCGGCGTAGACGGGCCCGGTGTCGAGCCCCTTATCCATCTGCATCAGGCTGATGCCGGTCTCTGTATCGCCGGACAGGATCGCCGTCTGGATGGGTGATGCACCGCGCCAGCGCGGCAGTATGGACCCGTGCAGATTGACGCAACCCAGCCGCGGAATAGCCAGCACTTCGGTTGGCAACAACTGCCCGAATGCGGCGACGACAAACAAGTCTGCCGTCATCGCTTTGAGCTGCGCCTGAATCAGCGAGTCGGTCATTTTTTCCGGTTGCAGCACCCGCAGTCCGTGCTGCTCAGCGGCTGCTTTGACCGGACAGGCGCGCAATTGCCGGCCGCGACCCGCCGGTTTGTCCGGCTGCGTCAGCACCGCGACAACGTCGTGCGGGGAAGCCACCAGTGCTTCGAGTGCGGGCACAGCGAAATCCGGAGAACCGGCGTAGATGATTTGTGCGCTGGTCATGTCACATATAAAAGTGAGTACAGGTCAGCGCGTTTCGCGCGCTGCCAGCTCAGCATCACGTTTGCGCGCTTTCGCCAGCTTTTTCTTCAGACGCTGGCGTTTCATATCGGACAGGTAATCGACAAACAACTTGCCCTCAAGGTGATCCATCTCGTGTTGAATGCACACCGCCAGCAGGCCCTCGGCCTCCAGCTCGAAGGTTTTACCCTCACGGTTGAGCGCTTTAACGCGAATGGTCTCCGCGCGCTCCACGGCTTCGTAGATTTCCGGCACCGACAGGCAGCCCTCATCGTTCTTCGCCAACCCGTCGGCGGCCACGATTTCCGGATTGATAAACACGAGCGGCTGGCTCTGGTCCTCGGACACATCAATCACCAGCAGACGCTGGTGGAAATCGACCTGGGTCGCGGCCAGCCCGATACCCGGCGCCGCATACATGGTTTCCAGCATATCGTCGGCCTGCCGGCGGATTGCGTCCGTAACGGCCGCTACCGGGGCTGCGACGGTACGCAGCCGGGGGTCCGGATATTCAAGAATTTCCAGTATTGCCATGGCTTTAGCGGCTATACCCCGGCATCCGCCCGGTGAAATAGCACCTACTTTATGTTATATGAGCTTGATAGCTGTTCATTGCAGCGAGGCGCTGTGGACGGAACCTCGTCACAGTTTCCCCGCGTGCGGTTGGGCAGAATTATAGCAACGCCGGGCCCTGGCTGTTTCCAGGGTCGGCACGCTGTTGACTAGGGATGGAGCGCCAATGAAAACCCGCCTTAACGCTGGAACATGGAAGGCCCTGCGTAATGCAATTTTTGCCACTCTGCTCGCCATATCGGTGGGAGCAGGAGCCGGTTCACATCAGGCCGGCGATACGATTGAGCTGAACCCGGATCACCCTGATCGCTATGTCGTCGTCAAGGGCGACACGCTGTGGGATATCTCGGGGATGTTCCTCCGCGATCCGTGGTACTGGCCGGAGATCTGGTACGTCAATCCGCAGATCCAGAACCCGCACCTTATTTATCCGGGTGACGTGTTGACGCTGGTCTATGTGGACGGACGGCCGCAACTGCGACTCGAGCGCGGTGATGGTGATGGCCGCCTCTCGCCGCGGGTGCGCACCACCGATCTCGACGACGCGATTACGGCGATTCCCTACAGTGCCATCGAGCCGTTCCTGCGCGGTGGCGCGATCATCAGTAAGGACGAGGCCGATGAACTGCCGTACATCGCTGCATTGCGCGATCACCTGATCGCAGGTGCCGGCAACGAAATCTACGTCAAGGATCTGGACGACGGTGAGCCACTCGGTAAGGAATACACCGTGCTGCGTCTCGACGATAAGCTCCGCGATCCGGAAACCAATGAGGTGCTGGGCTACGAAGTGCTGTACATCGGTAACGCCCAACTGCGTGATCATGGTAATCCGGACACACTGTTCCTGACGGATACCGATCGTGAAGCGCGTCGCGGTGACAAATTGAAGCCGGTGGATATGCGCCTGCCGCTCACCTTCTACCCGAAAGCACCGGAACAGGAAGTCGACGGCACCGTGCTGTCCGTGGTCGATGGTATTTCGCTGATCGGTCAGTACCAGATGGTGATCCTCAACCGCGGCATGAGCGACGGCCTGGACTCAGGCAGCGTGCTGGCGATCTGGCAGACCGGTAAGAAGGCACGCGATCCCGAAGCCAGACTTTTCAACCGGAATATACAGTTGCCCGACACTTTCGCGGGTAATGTAATGGTCGTGAAGGCTTACGAAGACGTCAGCTACGCGCTCGTCATGGAAGCCGTATCGGAAATGCGTGTCGGTGACCGGATAGCGAATCCCTGACGCCGAGACCAACCGCACAGGCGGGCGCGTATCTCCGGATACGCGCCCGTTTTTTTTGCGCGGCGATTACGCATTGATACGAATACAATGGCGACAGCAATGACAGATGATCAAATCACTGCAGACTGGCTGGCCAAGCCGCAGCATCACCTGCTGACGCGCGATGACCCGCGCTACCCGCCGCTGCTCCTCGACACACCGAACCCGCCCGAACAATTATTTGTAGCCGGCGACCCGGACGTGCTCAGCCTGCCGCAACTGGCGATCGTGGGCAGTCGCAATGCCACGGGCAGCGGGCTCGATGCAGCACGGCAATTCGCGCGGCATCTGGCCGGCTGCGGGCTCACCATCACGAGCGGTCTGGCGCTCGGCGTCGATGCCGCCGCGCATGAAGGCGCACTGGAGGGCAAAGGCCTGACCATCGGTGTGCTCGGCCACGGCCCTGATGAAATTTATCCTCAGCGCAATGCTGCACTGGCGCAACGCATATGTCTGGAGGGCGCACTCGTATCCGAGTTCGCGCCAGGCACGCCGGTGCGGCGCAACCAGTTTCCGCAACGCAACCGGATTATTGCCGGGCTGAGCGTCGGCACACTCGTTGTTGAGGCAGGCATGAACAGCGGTTCGCTGATTACGGCTGGCTTTGCCGGCGATTACGGTCGCGAGGTATTTGCGATCCCCGGGTCTATCCACAACCCGCTCGCCAAGGGCTGCCACCGGTTAATACGCCAGGGCGCTAAACTTGTGGAGCAGGCTGCCGACATAATAGAAGAGATCGGTCATATTGCGCGCTCCATGACTCCTGAGTCCCGGCCCGATACAGATCTGCACACCCACGCGGATTCCGCTGCCTTCAACCCTGCCCTCAGCGAGCACGGGCCCGCGGATCCCGATCACCGAATACTGCTTGACCACATGGGCTACGACCCCGTCTCTGTCGACGGGCTGGTCAGCCGCAGTGGATTGACGGCAGAAGAGCTTTCCTCCATGCTCCTGATTCTGGAGCTGCAGGGAAAGGTTGAAGCCCTTCCCGGAGGCCGCTTCCAGCAAACGACGTGGAACCAGACGCATGAATGAAACAGTCCTCGACGTACTCATGTACCTCTTCGAGAACTTCTCCGACCAGGAATACGAGCACACGCCTGATCAGGTCGTGCTGCGGGATGAACTCCTGCAGGCGGGCTTTGGCGAGCTCGAGGTCGACCGTGCCCTCGACTGGCTCGAGGAGCTGGCCACGACCGATGCCGAGCCGTTCGCTAATAATCCGGCTGATCGCTCCACGCGTATTTACAATGCGCATGAGCTGGCGCGGCTGGATACCGAATGCCGCGGTTACATCGCCTATCTGGAACAGATCGGCATCCTGTCGCCGGTGCAGCGGGAGGTCGTGCTCGACCGTTTGATGGCGCTCGACTCACTCGACATCGATGTCGAGCAGGTTAAGTGGGTCGTACTTATGGTGCTGTTCAGTCAGCCCGGTCAGGAGTCCGCGTTCGCTCGCATGGAAGACCTTGTTTTTGATGAGGTATCTGGCGCGGTGCACTGATTGAACGAGTCAGTAACAATCAGCCTGAACCCACGACCGCGGCCATGACCGCGGTTTGTCGCGTCAGGGCTCGATAAATCATGCGACAGCCGCAAAAGAACTAAAACTGAGAACGAAGCATGAGTAGCAACAGTGTAGTCGTCGTTGAATCGCCCGCGAAGGCAAAGACGATCGAGAAATATCTCGGTCCGGGCTTCAAGGTGCTCGCCTCTTACGGCCACGTGCGTGACCTGAAGCCTAAAGAAGGCGCGGTTGACCCCGACAACGGGTATCAGATGAGTTACGACATCATCGAGCGTAACGAAAAGCACATCAAAGCCATACAAAAGGCACTCAAAAAAGCTGACACACTCTGCCTCGCGACTGACCCTGATCGCGAAGGTGAAGCCATCTCGTGGCATTTGCACGAACTGCTGAAAGAAAACGGAGACCTCGAGGGCAAAGAAGTTAAGCGGGTGGTGTTCTATGAGATCACCAAGTCTTCCGTCAAAGAATCCATGGACAATCCGCGGGAGTTGTCCGGCTCACTGATCGATGCCCAGCAGGCGCGCCGCGCGCTCGACTACCTGTTCGGTTTTAATTTGTCGCCGCTGCTGTGGAAGAAGATCATGCCGAAACTGTCGGCAGGTCGTGTACAGAGCCCGGCGCTCCGAATGATCTGTGAGCGCGAAGACGAAATCGAAGCGTTCAAGCCGCGCGAGTACTGGACGCTCGAAGGCGAAATCGGCGCCGATTCGGCAGCGTTCGCTGCACGCCTGGCAGAGTACAAGGGCGAGCGGGTCGAGCAATTTACTTTTGAGGACGAAGCCACGGCGACGGCCGCACGCGATGCAGTCATTGCGGCGGCGGGCGGCAAGGTAAAAGTCTCGAACATCGATAAGAAGCAACGACGCAGAAATCCCACGGCGCCGTTCACGACATCGACGATGCAGCAGGAAGCCGCGCGCAAGCTGGGCTTCAATACACAGCGCACGATGCGCACCGCGCAAAGTCTGTATGAAGGCATCGAGACTGACGAAGGTACCGCCGGTCTGATCACCTATATGCGTACCGACTCCGTCTCGCTGGCGAAAGAAGCGGTCGAAGAGATTCGCGGGCTGATCGAACAACGTTACGGTAAAGAAAACGTGCCGGACGAACCGCGGGAGTACAAAACCAAATCGAAGAACGCGCAGGAAGCGCATGAAGGCATCCGCCCGACCAGCGTGCTGCGCACGCCCGAAGACCTCCGCAAGCATCTGGAAGATGACCAGTTCAAACTGTACTCGCTGATCTGGAAGCGCACGGTTGCCTGTCAGATGGTGCCCGCGTTGTTCAACACCGTCG
>JABDLC010000113.1 GCA_013001905.1 Gammaproteobacteria bacterium
TCACCAGCTTTTTACCCACGGCGAACTCTTCCTGCATCGCCTGCACGTCGGCGATGCTGCGCAGATAGTGCACACCATCGAGATCATTACCGGGAATCGGCAGTTCGCGCACGCGGCTGCCGGTGGCGAGTATCAGCTTGTCGTAGGTCAGCGTTTCACGGCCCCTTGTCGTTACAGTCGTGACGGTTTTGGCTGCACGGTCGATGCTTGCGACTCGCGTTGACAGCCGCAGGTCCGCGTCGATTTTTGCGTAATAGCCTTCAGGCTTGAAGTAGAGCTTCTCCAGCCCGATGTCACCGGCCAGATAGGCCTTAGACAACGGCGGGCGCTGATACGGCTCGAAGTCTTCGTCGCCGATGATGACGATCTCGCCCGCATACTTTTTCTGTCGCAACGAAGCGGCGGCTTGTCCGGCAGCGTGACCGGCACCGACAATGATTACTCGTTCTGTCATGGCGGGGGATTATACTGACGCAGCCCCGCCAGCGCGCGAGGTCCCGGAAATTGACACGTAATAAAGCAGCAGCGAGTACAGCATGCCCAAAGCTATAGTAATCAACGAGTTCGGCGGCCCGGACGTCCTGCAGTGGAGTGATGTCGAGGTCGGTGCGCCGGGCGCAGGGGAGGTGTTGCTGCGGCACACCGCGGTCGGTCTCAACTTTATCGACACCTATCAGCGCACGGGTTTGTATCCGCTGGAGCTGCCGTCCGGTCTGGGTCTGGAGGCCGCGGCAGTCGTCGAGGCGACGGGTGCCGGTGTGGATTACGTGCAGGCGGGCGACCGTGTTGCCTATACGCAGATGCCGCCCGGCGCGTATTCAGAGCAGCGTGTGTATCCGGCCGACCAGCTCGTCAAGCTCCCCGACGGCATTGACGATCGCGTAGCCGCCGCCGCGATGCTCAAGGGCCTGACAGCCTGGTACCTCCTGCATCGCAGTTACCCGGCGCAGTCAGGTGATCATGTCTTGGTCTATGCCGCGGCCGGTGGTGTGGGGCTGATTGTGTGCCAGTGGGCACGCGCGCTCGGCGTTAATGTGATCGGCGTCGTCAGTACGCAAGAAAAAGCCGCGCTGGCAAAAAAGTTCGGCGCGACCGCGGTTGTGATGGCGGATGCGCCTGACTTCGTCAACGACGTGCGCGAGCTGACCGGCGGTGAGGGTGTGGCGGCCGCCTATGACTCGGTGGGCAAGGATACGTTTATCCAGTCGCTCGACTGCATCCGTCCGCACGGAACGATGGTGTCGTTCGGCAATGCATCGGGTCCGGTTGAACCGTTTTCTGTGCTCGAACTCGGCAAACGCGGTTCGTTGTTTCTGACCCGTCCTGCAGTGTTTGATTTCGTGAAGACACCGGAGTCGCTGCGCGCGGCGGCCGGTGCATTGTTTGATGTGATCGAAAGCGGCGACGTGAAGATCGAAATTAATCAGACCTGGCCGCTGGCCGAAGTAGCGGATGCCCACCGGGCACTGGAATCACGTCAGACGACGGGTTCGACGGTGTTGCTGCCCTAGACCCTTGTCGGTCAGGTGCTTTCGCCTTCAGGGCCCGATCGGCGCAATCGGCCAGAAGATCGGCAGCAAGAACATCACCGTGACAAAAATAATCAGCGTCAGCGGCACACCGATTTTGATGTAGTCGACGAAGCGATAACCGCCCGGACCCATCACCAGGATATTCGCCGGGTGTGAAATCGGGCTGGTAAAGCTGGCCGAGGCGGCAATGGCTACGGCCATCATCGCGGTCTGCGGTTCGATGCCCATCTCGGCTGACGCGGACAACACGATGGGGGACATGAGCACGACCAGTGCAGCGGTCGGCACAATCATCGTCGCGATTGCTGTGAGCACATACAGGCCGGCGACGACGGGCCACGGGCCGAGATCGCCAAGCAGGTTCATCACTTCACCGGCGACCCAGGCGGCCGCGCCGGTATCCGCCATCGCAACGCCCAGCGGCAACATACCGGCAATCAGGAACACGGCGCGCCAGTCGATGGCGCGGTAGGCATGCTCCATCGTCAGGCAACCGGTAATGACCATGATGACCGCGCCGATAATTGCGGCGATGGCGATGGGTAACAAACCGGCCAGCACGACGCCGACGACGGCGAGCATGATGATCCCGGCGAGCGGGGCCCGCTTCATATCCGGTGGCGACTTGGGTGCCGGCGTCATAGTGATGAAATCCGGCTCCTCACTGAAGACCTGAATCTTGGCGCGCGGCCCGAGCAGTACCAGCGCATCACCGAATTCCAGTGTCAGTTGATTAAGCTCCGAACGAATCGTTTCACCGGAGCGCCACACTGCCATGAGTTCCAGGCCGTATTTTTCGCGGAAGTTGATCTCGCTGATGAGCTTGCCCGCGAAATCCGACTGCGGTGCCAGCGTGACCTCCAGCATGGCCAGCCGGTCGGATTCATAGTTGCTGAGTTGCGCCGATACCGTGCTCTCGATGTCGAGTTCCTGCAGACCGCGCAGTTCGTCAAAGTCTTCCGGACGACCCTGCAGCAACAGCAGATCGCCGCCCAGCAAAATCTCATCCGGCTCCGGCATCAGTGCCAGGCTGTTTTCGCGAAAGGTTGCCAGCAAACGAAAATCAAAGGCTTCGCCGAGCCGTGTTTCCGCGAGGCTTTTGCCGCCCAGCTGCGAGTCGCGCGGAATACGAATGACGAACACACTTTCCTGCATGCGGTAGATGTCGGTCAGCGTTTCTTCGTCGACAGGTTCGACTGAGCTGAACTCCGGCGAACGATCCAGATTGGCGATTGCGTCTTCACCACCCTGCAGTAACAACTGATCACCGGCACGCAACGGCACCTTGTTAATACCGACCCGGCGAATGAGTTCACCACGCCGGATCGCCAGCACGTTGACACCGAAGTCGCGTCGCGAATCGGTGTGATTGACCAGCGTCTTGATGTACGCGGAATCCGGCGCAATGGTGGCTTCGACCAGTTGCACCCGCTCGCTGACCAGTGACTGCAGCAGCGGCGCTTCGCGCTCGATAATCACCTCGCCCCAGCGGCGCAGTTCTTCGAAGCGATCGAGTCGCCCCTGCACCAGTAGTTTGTCGCCGCCCTGCAGGATCGTCTTCGCTGACGGCAGTGCTTCAAAGCGACCGCGACGATCAAGCGCGACGACGATCAGGCCGACCGCCGAACCGATGCGCGCAGCGGCGAGACTTTTGCCCGCGAGAATCGAGTTGTAGGGAATCTTCAGCGTGAACGTGCGTTCCTGCAGACCGTACTGTTGCCGGAGGTTGCGCTGACTGCGGACTTTCTCGCCTACGTTACGAGCTTCTTTCGGCAAAAACAGCCGGCCGACCAGCGCAATAAAAAGCGTGCCCACAACGAGCGCGCCGATACCGACCGGTGCAAAGTCAAACATCCCGAAGCTGTCTTCGCCGGCATCGGTGAGTGCGCCGGCGATCAGCAGGTTCGGGGGCGTGCCGACCAGGGTGGTCAGACCGCCGAGGAGCGAACCGTAGGCGAGCGGCATCAGCAGCCGCGACGCGGGGATGTCGGTGCGGCGCGCGATGTCCACAACGACCGGCAGCATCAGTGCAGCCACCCCGATGTTGTTCATGAACGCGGAGAGACCCCCGGCCGTCAGCATGATGACGACGATCAGCATCACTTCACGGTTACCGGCCACGCGCATCACCTGGGCGCCGAGTATGTCGGCGATGCCGGTGCGGGTCAGGCCGTCACTAAGAATAAACATTGCCCAGACGGTAATCACCGCCGGGTTGCTGAAGCCCTGCAGCGCGGAGTCAGGATCGACGAGGCCGGTCACGACGAGCGTGCTCAGCACGAGCAGCGCCACGACATCCATGCGCAGCACTTCGGTCACGAACAAAATCAGGGAGACCCCGAGGATGCCCAGCACCAGAGCGATTTCGTAGGTCATGTTGCCTGCGGCGTTCCGGAACCGCCGCCGCCGGGTGTTTCGATGATCAAAACATCTCCTGCTGCCATATCGGTGGACAGTACGCCACCGTGCTCTTCGGTCGTGCCGTCATGGCGCTGCACAGCATTGCGGCCGGGCTGACCGTCGGTGCCGCCGTGCAGACCAAAAGGGGCTGACGACCTGTTATTAGAGAGTACCGCAGCGCTCATCGCTTCGCGAAATTCAATTTTGCGGATGACACCGTGACCGCCGCGATGCCTGCCGTCGCCGCCGGAGCCATCCCGGATCGCAAACTCACGGAGCACGACCGGGTAACGTGTTTCGATCACCTCCGGATCAGTGATGCGGGTATTGGTCATGTGCGTCTGCACGGCATCGGCGCCGCAGAAATCCGGGCCGGCGCCGCTGCCGCCGCCTACGGTTTCGTAGTACTGATAGAGGTCGTTGCCGAAGCTCACGTTGTTCATCGTGCCCTGCGAGCCGGCGAGCACGCCGAGTGCGCCATACAACGCATCCACGATGCACTGTGAAGTCTCGACATTGCCGCCCACCACGGCCGCCGGATACTCAGGGTTGAGCATGCAATCGTCGGGAATGATCAGCCTGAGCGGCCGGCGACAGCCGGCGTTGAGCGGAATGTCAGCCTGCACCAGTGTGCGGAAAACGTACATCACCGCGGCCTGACAGACGGCCTTCGGTGCATTGAGGTTGTTGTCGATGGCCGGCGACGTGCCGCTGAAATCGATGACGGCCGAGCGCGTCGAGCGGTCGATGGTCACGTGCACGCAGATTTGCTGACCACTGTCGAGCGGGTAGGTGAAACGGCCCTCGCCGAGTTGATCGATCACCTCGCGCACCGCTTCCTCGGCGTTGGTCTGCACGTGCTGTGCATAGGCATCGATGAGTGCTGCGCCAAACTGCGACTGCATTTCCCGCAACAATCGCCGACCCGTTTCGTTGGCGGCGATCTGCGCGCGAAAATCCGCGACATTCTGATCGGGGTTCCGCGCCGGGTGTTCGCCGCTGGCGAGTTGCTCGCGCAAGGCGGCTTCCCGTAACTCACCGTGCTCCAACACGACGAAATGATCAAACAACACGCCTTCTTCATGAATCGTGCGGCTGAACGGCGGCATCGACCCCGGTGTGGTGCCGCCGATGTCGGCATGGTGCGCCCGCGACGCGACGATGAAGCGAATCTCACCGTCATCAACCTGTGCAGAGATGGCCGTAATGTCGGGTAAATGCGTGCCGCCGTTGTAGGGTGCGTTGCTGAGTACCACTGCGCCGTTGCGCAACGCGTCTGCGCATTCCCGCAGCGCACTCTTCACGCTGTCGTCCATAGAGCCCAGGTGCACCGGCACATGCGGCGCATTCGCAATCAGGTCGCCGTCGGCGGTGAACAGGGCGCATGAAAAATCCAGTCGCTCCTTGATATTCACCGACCGTGCCGTCTTACGCAGCGCCGTGCCCATCTCTTCAGCGATGTAGACGAAATAGTTGTTAATAATCTCCAGCATGACCGGATCGGCCGTGCTCACCGGGTCATCGCTCGTGCGCGCCGCTGCAGATTCCGCGCGACTCAGCAGCAGTTGCAGATGCGGATTCACCGTGGCGGACCAGCCTACTTCGAGCACCGTGGTGCTGTTGGCCTCACTGACAATCGCGGGGCCGGTGAGCGTCGCGCCAGGCTGCAGTTGTGTGCGGTCGTAGACCGGCACGTCCTGCCACGCCCCGTCCAGGTACATGCGGGCGGAGTCAGCCGGAGCACCGGCCTCGCTGTGGCCAGGGTTGTCCGTTGCCGACAGGTCGTTACTCGCTTCGGCCGCAACATCGACGCGCAGCGCATCGATGTGCAGCGCGCTCGTGTCGGGCGCATAGCCGAAGCGCGCCAGAAATTGTGTCGCGAACTCCGCACGCATCTGTTCGGGTTCGCCGAGCTGAACGGTCAGTGTGTTGTCGGTATGGGCGACCTTGAGATCGACCAGTGCGGCGCTTGTACAGTCGTTTGCGCCCTGAGCGCGTAACTCATCACGACACG
>JABDLC010000117.1 GCA_013001905.1 Gammaproteobacteria bacterium
AAGCGATGATAGGTGAGCACACGCAGGGCCGGTCCGTCGGTCAAACCACGACGGAGGGCACGTATCCCGCTCAACCCGGTACCGTAGGTACAGGCTGCGCGAGCCGATTTTTTGACATACCACCGGAGGCCCGAAACGCTCATAGCAGGCACTTCCCCACGCACGAATGCCGGCAGGCTTCCGCCATGTAACACAACATGGCCAAGTGTGGACAGCCCCCGATTCGCATATTATTGATTTGAGTTAGTTCTGGTTCTTTATACTACCCGCTGACGCCCCATAAATCTGAAGAGAGGTCACGGTTTCAGCCGTGGCTTTCGATCATAATTCCATAATTAACCGCCCCGCAGAGCCAGGCATGACCGATCACATTGATGACACTGACATTGCGATTGTCGGCATGGCAATCCGGGTGCCGGGTGCATCGACGCCGGAGCAGTACTGGGACAACCTGATCAACGGTGTCGAGTCCGTACAGCAGTACTCCGATGAGGAGCTGCTTGCCCGCGGCGTGAGCCGCGATCTGTTGGCGAACTCGGACTACGTTCGCGCCGGCATGCCGCTACAGGATTTCGACCAGTTCGACCCGGAGTTTTTCGGCTTCAGCCCGAAAGAGGCTGCGATTCTTGATCCCCAACACCGGCAGTTTTACGAGGTCGCGTGGGAAGGACTGGAACGTGCCGGCCATCCGCCCGCGCAGTTTGACGGTGCCGTCGGCGTGTTCGCCGGCTGCGGCATGGGCGCGTACTTCGCCTACAACATTCTGACCAATCCTGATGTGGTCGACTCCGTCGGTCTGTTTCTGCTGCGCCATACCGGTAATGACAAAGATTTTCTCTCAACGCGAGTGTCTTACTCGTTCAATCTGCGCGGCCCGAGCATCAATGTACAAACCGCGTGTTCCACATCACTGGTCGCCACGCATCTCGCGGTACAAAGTCTGTTATCAGGCGAATGTGACATGGCACTGGCCGGCGGCTCGACCATCGAGCTGCCGCACGAGGTGGGCTATGTTTACAAGGAAGGCGAAGTGCTGTCGCCGGACGGTCACTGCCGCACTTTTGATAAACAGTCCAAAGGCACCGTGTTCGGCAGTGGTACGGGCGTGGTCGTGCTGCGTCGCCTTGCCGATGCAATCGAAGACGGCGATCACGTCCATGCGGTGATTAAAGGCAGCGCCGTCAACAACGACGGCTCCGGCAAGGTTGGCTACCTCGCGCCGAGCGTTGACGGGCAGGCAGCTGCGGTTGCCGAAGCGCTCGCAGTAGCCGACGTCGACGCCGAAAGCGTGACTTACATTGAGTGTCACGGCACGGCAACACCGGTTGGCGATCCGATCGAAATTACGGCGTTGTCTCAGGCTTTCCGCGAATCGACAGACGCAACCGGCTTTTGTCAGGTGGGTTCGGTCAAAACCAATATCGGCCACCTTGATACTGCCGCCGGGGTGGCCGGCCTTATCAAGACCGCACTCGCCCTGGAGCACGGCAAGATTCCGGCGTCGCTGCACTATGAGTCACCGAATCCGTCAATCGATTTCGAATCCAGTCCGTTCCGCGTTGCTGCAGAACTCTGCGACTGGCCCTCTCCGGCGGGGCCGCGGCGGGCCGGCGTCAATTCACTCGGGGTCGGCGGCACGAACGCCTTTGTCATACTTGAGGAGGCACCGGCACCGGCCGCCAGCGAAGACGACCGCACACCGCAGTTGCTGGTGTTGTCCGCACGGAGCAAACGCGCTGTCGACACCGCGGCAGATCAACTGCGCGCATGGCTTGAGGGCCACCCGGAACAGCGGCTGTCTGACGTTGCCTGGACCCTGCAGGCAGGCCGGCAACCCTTCGAGCATCGCCGGGTGTTTGCCTGCCGCAGCCGTGAGGAAGCGATCGGGTTACTGCGTGCCGATGATGCGCAACGGGTTTTTAATCACTCGTTAATGAGTGAGAAGCCTTCGCTGGTCTTCATGTACCCGGGCGGCGGTGCGCAGTATGTGCGCATGGGGCTCGATTTGTACGAAAACGAAGCGGTGTTTCGTGAGCACATCGATCGCGGCCTTGACGTGCTGCAGTCGCGCTTCAATACCGACCTGCGGGATGTGTTTCTCGCGACGGCCGGTGATGCGGATGCAGTCAGCGCGGCGCTGGAACAGCCGGCTACGCAGATTCCGCTGACCTTCCTGGTGGAGTATGCACTCACGCGTTTGTGGGATTCCTGCGGTGTGCGACCGGAAGCACTCATCGGCCACAGCCTGGGCGAAAACACCGCAGCCGCTGTCGCGGGTGTCCTGTCGTTCGAAGATGCGCTCGGCCTGCTGCTGCTGCGCGGACAACTGTTCGAAAAAATTCCGCCGGGTGGCATGCTTAGCGTGCCACTCTCGGTCGCAGAACTGCGCGACCGGATCGGCGACGAGCTGGATATCGCGGCGGCGAACGGCCCGCAGCTGTCGGTCGTATCGGGGGGCACGGACGCGCTCGACGCACTGGCCGCACGGCTGGACGCAGACGGGATCGAATCGCAGCGCATACGTATAGAGATCGCGGCACACTCGCGCCATCTCGATGTGATACTCGGCGAATTCCGCAGCTACCTGCAAAGCATCAAGCTCAATCCGCCCGAGATTCCGGTGGTGTCCAACCGCACCGGCGACTGGCTGACCGACGAGCAGGCATGCGATCCCGAATACTGGGTGGAACACCTGCGCAATACCGTACTGTTCGCCGACGGGGTCGACACCCTGTTACAGGAAAACAATCGTGTATTTCTCGAAGTCGGCCCGGGCAATGTGCTCGGCTCCTGCGTGCGGCAAAACGGCAGCGCACCCGCGCAGCGGGTCCTGCCGTCAATGCGTCACCCGAAAGAAGTCATTGATGACCGCGTGTTTTTCCGCACCGTCATCGGTCGTCTGTGGGCCGTGGGCATACCGGTCGAACTGGATCAGCTGCATAAGGATGCGCGCCGACGCGTGCCCTTGCCGACGTACCCGTTCCAGCACGCGCGTTACTGGATTGAGCCCGGCAAAGCAGCCGCCGGCGAAACCACGTCAATGGTCAGGCCGATGGCCGAGGCCGATGTGGATGACTGGTTCTGGGCACCGCACTGGGTGCAGTACGGCATCCTGGAACAGGATACCGAACCGCGTAAGTGGCTCGTGTTCCACTGTGACGATGCCGTCGCCCAAGCAACCGTGCAGCAACTGCAGGATGCCGGAAACACCGTTGTCAGCGTCATCCCGGGCGATACCTTTGCACGGGCCGACACACAGACCTACACCCTTGCGCCGGAAGCCGGCGGTGTCGGCTATCAGGAACTGATAGATGACCTTGCCGCCAATGATTTGCTGCCGGAGAAAATTCTGCACAGCTGGCTGCTGACGCAGGACCGCAGTTTCCGGCCGGGCTCAACATTCCTGCATCGCAATCAGGAATATGGTTTTTATTCGCTGTTCCATCTGGCCAAGGCGCTGGCACGAAGTTTCCCCGAGGACGACAAACTGCACCTGGTTGTGGCGGGTAACGGCGTGCAGCAGATCAGTGATGAAGCTGTTCCGCACCCGGATAAAGCGACCGTGCTGGGTCCGTGTGGCGTCATCCCGCGCGAACTCCCGAACCTCAGCTGCAGTTTCGTTGACGTGCCACTGGACGATGCGCCGGAGCAAAGCGGTTGGAAACGTGCGGAGCCCGGCGGTGACAGCTCGATACGCGCAACCAGCGCGTTAGTCGAAGAACTGACGGCACCGGCCGGAGACCGGGTTGTTGCCTGGCGCGACGGTGTGCGCTGGCAACGTTTTCTGCGCCGCTCACCCGTCGCGCGCGACGCCGACTCGGCAGGCCTGCTGCGCCATGAGGGCGTTTACCTGCTAACGGGTGGTTTTGGTGGCATCGCACGTGAAATTGCCGCCTGGCTCGCGAGGACGCAGCAGGCACGCCTGATACTGGTGGGGCGGACACCGCTGCCGGAACGCAACGACTGGGATGAATGGCTGGCGCAACACGACAGTCATGACTCAATCAGCGCCGCCATTGCACAGGTCCGTCATCTCGAAACGCTGGGAGCCACGGTCATGCCGGTGTCCGCCGACGTGACGGTCGCGGACGAAATGCAGAGCGTCATTGATTCGGCGACTGACAGATTCGGCGCTATCCACGGTGTGTTTCATACGGCTGGTGTCGTCCGCGACAATCTGCTGCAGCTCAAAAGCCAGCGCGAAATAGAAGAAGTATTCGCTGCCAAGCTGTACGGCACGATGGTGCTCGATGAATTGTTTAAGGAGTCGGCACTCGACTTCATGCTGCTGTTCTCCTCCACCAGTTCGTTTATCGCGCCGCAGGGGCAGATCGACTATGTAGGCGCAAGCGCGTTTGTGAATGCTTTTGCAGTGTCGCGCAGAAGCTTGCGCCCCTATCAGGTCAGCGCGGTTAACTGGGGCATCTGGAAAGATGTCGGTATGGTGGCGCCCGGTGCAGATGCAAACTCTGCTGCGTCGTTCGCCGCTGAATTGCAGCGCGGTCGAGCACAACCTACTTCATATCCGCTGTTCAACAACCGCCACAGTTTCAGAGCCGGCGTAAACCACGTACATACGCTGACAGGCACGCTGTCGACCTCGGACCACTGGATTGTCAGCGATCACCGTCTCGCCGGCGGGCAAGCCTTGCTGTCCGGCACCGGCTACATCGAGTTGATTCGTGCGGGCCTCGCGGAGATTGGTACGGACAGCGGCTGGGAAATCCGTAATCTTGTCTTCCAGAACCCGTTGTTTGTGGATGATGACGCGCCGCGCGATTTTATTTTGCGGCTGGAAGGCGTAAACGATCGCTGGGAAGCTCGCATCCTCGCCGATCCGAACGGCAGTGGCAGCAACTGGGAAGAATGCGCGAGCGCGCGTATCTCCGCCGCTGATGACAAGCCGGTCGGGATGTCGCGGTCCGAGCTTGAAAATCGCTGCAGCGAGAACGTGAATCGCGCCGCCGGCACGGGCCGACTGCGCACACGCCAGGAAGATCATCTGCGCTTCGGCGCGCGCTGGAAAGTGTTGCGTGAATTGCGGCTCGGAGCGGGCGAAGCGCTTGCTCATCTGGAACTGTCGACCGGTCATGAAAATGACCTGAATGATTACCCGTTGCACCCGGCGCTGCTCGACATCGCCACAGGCTGCGCGATGGACCTGATTCCCGGCTACGCGGCGCAGGACGTGGCATCCCATCTCTGGATTCCGATTGCCTATCAGCGTTTCCGTTACTACGCACCTTTGCAGGCACAGACACTAAGCTGGATTCGGCCGTCCGATGAGAGTGGTTCTGCGGCGGACTTTGTGGCGTTCGATATCGTGATCACCGATCTGCAGGGCGAAGTGCTCGCAGAGGTCCGGCAGCTCACGCTGCGCAAGACTGACAGCGAACTGGTGCATGCCGGCCCTGCTGCCACCACAATTGCGCCGGACGGCAGTGCCGCGACCGACAACCAACGCGCTTTGACACCGGGCGAAGAAGCTCTCGAACACAATCGTACACAGGGCATCACCGTCGATTCCGGCATCAGTGCACTGTCGCGACTGCTGGCGGGGGAATTACCGGCCGTGCCCGTCGTCAGCTCAATGCCGTTACCGGACTTGCTGCAACAGGCGGACGCGCTGACCCAGGCCAGCCTGCAGAATGATACCGCCCGGTTTGCGCGACCGGAGCTCGACAGCGATTTCGAAGCGCCGCGTGATGATATCGAGAAATCACTGGCCGATTTGTGGGGACGACTGCTCGGCGTCGAGGGCGTGGGCATACACGACAGCTTTTTCGATCTCGGCGGTCATTCGCTGATCGCTGTGCGTCTATTCAATGAGATTTCCGATCGCTACGACATCGAACTGCCGATATCTGCCCTGATGCAGTCACCGGATATTGACCGGCTCGGCGAGTTAATTCGCGGTGGTGCCCACGATGCAGGCGCCGCGGAGTCAGATACAGCCAAGACCGCCGCTAAAACACCGGAACCCCGTTTCCAGCACGTGGTGCCGATGCACTCCGGGCCTGTCGCCGGCACGACACCGCTGTTTCTGGTGGCCGGCATGTTCGGCAATGTCCTCAATCTCAGCCACCTTGCCCACCTTCTGGGGGAGGAACGGCCATTCTACGCGCTGCAGGCTCGTGGTCTGTACGGCGACGCCGAACCGCACGAAAACTTCGCGGACATGGCGCGCGACTACATCGCGGAACTGCGTCAGGTACAACCGCAGGGCCCGTATCTGCTGGGCGGCTTCTCAGGCGGCGGACTGGTGGCGTGGGAGATGGCACGCCAGCTGCTTGAACAGGGTGAGTCCGTGCTGAAGGTCATCATGCTCGATACGCCGGTGCGCGAGAACCGCCACTTCAGTTTGATGGACAAGGCCAGCATGTTTATGCAGGGCCTGCAAAAAGACGGCGTCGACTTTATCACGCAAAAAATCCGCGGTCGTATCGAGTGGGAAAAACAGAAGCGCACCCCTGCACAGAAATTCACGATGTCGGAAGGCACTGCGATGAACTTCCAGTCGCAACGGATTGGTGATGCTTTCGTGCGGGCGCATGACAGTTACAGCATCCCCACCATACCGGTGGACGTTGCACTGTTCCGGCCGAAGCTTGATGTCCGCTTCCGCCTGAGCGACGGCCGTATGGTCGACTCGGAGCGCAATTTCGTGTCGCCCGACAACGGCTGGACACCGTTCGCCCGCAACATCGACGTATTCGAAGTGCCCGGCAACCATGACAGCATGGTGCTAGAACCCAACGTGCGTGTGATGGTCGCCAAGCTCAGACGCAGCATGGAAGACGCAGAGCAGTGAAAGTCCTCGCTGCATCCAGCGGCGGCGGGCACTGGGTAGAGCTGCTGCGCGTGGTGCCCGCGTTTGCGAGTCACGACCTGCATTTTGTCACCGTGCGCGATGACTACCGCGACGACCTGCGGGACGCTGCCGGCTTTCACGCCGTGATGGATGCCACGCAATGGAACCCGTTGCGTGCCGCCGTACTTGCTTTGCAGATGCTCATACTCGTGCTCCGGCTAAGGCCTGATGTGGTAGTGAGCACCGGTGCTGCGCCGGGTTATTTCGCGATACGCTTCGGCAAACTGCTGGGCGCTAAAACCATCTGGATCGACAGCCTCGCGAACGTCGAACAATTGTCCAGGGCCGGGCGCATGGCCGAGCGATACAGCGACCTCTGGCTCACGCAGTGGCCCGATCTGGCGGGCGGCGACGGACCGGATTACGCGGGGCAGGTCATATGATTTTCGTCACCGTCGGCCATCAGATGCCCTTCGACCGAATGATCCGGCTGGTCGACCAGTGGGCGGCAGCGCATCCCGACACAGACGTGTTCGCACAAATCGGCGAGTCGCCCGACTCCGGCTACCGACCGCAACATATGGAATATCAGGCATTGCTCACGCGCGACGAATTTGATGCCTGCCTCGAGCGCTGCGATGCAGTCATCGCGCACGCCGGTGCAGGCACAATTATTGAGGCACTGCGCAGGAACAAACCCTTGCTGGTGCTTCCCCGCCTCAGCGAGCACGACGAGACACGTAATGACCATCAGGTCGGGACAGCCCGGCACTTTGCAGAGCAACAGCAACTGCTGGCAGCATTTGATGATCAGGAACTGCTGCAAAACATTGATAAGTTGGTGAGTTTTCGGCCCGCCAGAGACATTGGCGATCAGGCGTCACCGGAATTGCTCGCGCGTTTGCGGGCCTTCATGGGCGCAGCGGCTGTTGGTTCAGGCTGACGCCTTTATGTAGTCCGCCAGCTTTGCGGCTTCAACGTCTGCGGAGTGTTTTTCCTTAACCCGCTGCCGGCCGCTCGCCCCCATTGCTGCGAGCCGGTCCGCCGGGCAATCCAGCACTGCTTCCATTGCTGCCACCAGTTCATCGACAGAGCCCGGAGGAATCAGCCAGCCATTCTCCCCGGGCCGAACCAGCTCAGGTATACCTGCCACGTAGGTCGTCAGCACAGGACACCCCGCGGCCATGGCTTCCATGATCACAATCGGCAACCCTTCGGCAAAGCTTGGCAGCACGAGCGCGCGACAATGCAACAGCTCATGCTTTACCTCGGGCCCGCTGAGCGACCCGGTCAGCGTTACATGGTTCTGCAGTTCATGCTGACGGATGAACGCCTCAAGCTCTGCGCGCAATTCACCGTCACCAATCAAAATAATTTTGAAGTCCCGGCCGCGAAATGTGAGTTCCCTCGCCGCATCAAGCAGTAACAACTGACCTTTCTGTTCGTTCAGCCTGCCGATACACACAAAGCGATTACTCTCAGGCGATGGAGCATCAGCCGTATCAAAGTAGCCAGGTTCCAGACCACAGCGCACCACTTTAATCTTGTCCCAGTGCGCGGGATCGACCCAACGGCACAATTGAGCACGAGCGTATGAGGTGATCGCGACCACGAAGGCAGCATGACGGGCTTTCTCCCCCAGCCGCAGACCCCGGGGGTCATCGAACTCCTCCGGGCCGTGCACTGTAAAACTGTAGGGCGGCCCGCCGAGCACACGTGCCAACATGACCACTGCCGTCGAGTTGGTGCCGAAGTGCGCATGCACATGCGTGGCCCCAAATGCTTCAAGTTGGTTTGCGAGACTGCAGGCTTCCGCAAAATAGACCATGTGGAAGGGGAGCGGTCGTGTGCCGCGCCAGCCGGTGCGGAACGCGAGCTTCAAGGCTGCAAAAAAGCGGCCCGGTGATTTAAATAACCGCTGCATTACCGGGCGCAGCAATTTGACGGCCCCACCGGACAGTATGTGGTGAGTTTTCTCCCTCTCAGCGAGATCCGCGTCATCGACAAGCATTTCGTTATGCCCGTGAAGTGCAACACGCAGCACGTCGAACCCCTGCGCTTCCAGCGCAAGGATTTCACGACGTATAAAAGTGTGACTAACCGCCGGGTAACGGTTGACGAAATAGGCGATTCGCTGGGTCATTGAGCAATAGTAACCCCGACGAACCCAATTTTCGTTACTGGAAGTCCCAACTCTTGGCAGGCGGGAGCTCATAGGAAAAGCCGGGTTGTAAAGCCGGTCGCGGCGAGTGAATTTTTCTCATCGGGTTGATTTCCGCAAATGTGTGACACAAATCACTGTTCGCCAGCACCGCAATTTGTGGCTTAAACATAAGCCGCGACACGACTGTATGACGCGCTGAGCGCACAAACGAGGCGCCTTTCGGCTATCATGTCGCGCAGCAGTAATGGAGGTCAGACGGTTGCAGGACAAGGTTGAAATCGCGGTTAACAACGCTGTCGCCCGCTTGAATGAAATGCGCGACGCAGACAGTCAGCTGGGCACCGATCCGAATACGGTTCTCACTGGTTCCGAGGGTCAACTTGACTCAATGGGGCTCATTAACCTGCTGCTTTTTGTCGAAGAGGAACTGGCCGGCGCGCTCGGCACGCCCGTTGATGTGATGACCACTGTCGGCGAACAAGCCGCCAGCAGCGCGTCATTCACAATCGGTGAGCTGACAGCGCTAATTGAGCGGAGAGCCAACGAACTAAGCTGATGAATACCAACAGCAGCCCGGCAGCGACGACGTGTCTGCTGATCTCTGACTTCAACGCCGGCAATCTTAAAAGTTATCTGGAAACTGATAGCGGGACATTAAGCCCGGGGTCGCAGGCGCTTCGTGTCGTCATGCCAGACTACGGTCAGGTCATGCAAACGTTGCTCGACGCAGAGCATGAGTGCTGGCAGGAACAACCGGAAATCACGGTTATCTGGACGCGACCTGAAGCCGTCGTTGCATCATTTACGAAGATTCTGCAGGCGGAATCCGCAACGATCGGCGAACTCCTCGATGAAGTTAATCAGTTTGCAGATCTGGTCATTGCCGCGGCCGAACGCGCGCGTACCGTCGTGGTTCCGCTCTGGGCGCCACCGACCGGTCATCGGGGTCTCGGCCCGATTGATCTCCGGCCGGGCGGCACCCGCCACGCACTGCTGCAGATGAACCTGCGACTGACCGAACGCCTGCATGAACAGCCCGGCATTTTTGTCGTCGACAGCGATCAGTGGCTAGCAAGGCAAGGCAATCCCGAGATGGCGCACAAATTCTGGTATGCGGCCAAGACACCGTACTCCACAGAAGTTTTTCGCGCGGCCGCTGCAGATATTAAAGCGCTGGTGCGCGCCACAGCCGGGCAGAGCAGCAAACTGCTGATTCTGGATCTTGATGACACTCTGTGGGGTGGCATCGTCGGTGACGTGGGCTGGGAGAATCTCCGGCTCGGGGGCCATGACCCGGTTGGAGAAGCGTTTCAGGACTTTCAGCGCGGCGTGAAAGCGCTGCAAAACCGCGGCGTTGTGCTGGCAGTTGTCAGCAAAAATGATGAAGAAACCGCTCTGACCGCCGTCGATAAACATCCGGAAATGCTGATCAGACGCGACGATCTGGCCGGGTGGCGCATCAACTGGAACGACAAGGCTCAGAATATCGTCGAACTCGTCGATGAACTGAATCTGGGGCTGGACGCAGTCGTCTTTATTGATGACAACCCTGCCGAACGGGGCCGCGTTGCGGAAGCCCTGCCGGAAGTGTTTGTTCCGGACTGGCCGGCCGACAAATTGCTGTACCGGCATGCGCTCAATTCGCTGAATTGTTTCGATCCTGCAGCTGTCAGCGCTGAAGACGCAGAGCGCTCACGCGCATACGCGGCAGAACGCCAGCGCCGCCAGAGCAAGACAGCCGTCAGCATGGACGACTGGCTGGAGTCTCTGGAGCTCCAGGTGCGCATCAGTGAGCTTGCCGATGCAAACCGGCAACGAGCCGTTCAGTTGCTGAACAAAACCAATCAGATGAATCTGAGCACGCGCCGTCTGACCGAGGATGAACTGAACTCGTGGCTGGAGTCCGGCGAACGGACGTTCCATACCGTCTGGGTGGAAGACCGATTCGGCGACTCCGGGCTGACCGGTCTGGTCAGCACTGAGATTCGTGACGGCGTGTGCCGGATCGTGGACTTTGTGCTCAGCTGCCGCGTATTCGGACGCAAGGTTGAAAACGTCATGACAGCGATCGCGGTTGCAGAGGCTCGGCGCCGCGGCGCCTGCACAGTTGAAGCCACCTATGAAGCAACCGCAAAAAATAGACCAACTCTCGACTTTTTCACCGCAAGCAGTGGCCTTGATGAAGCCGGGCCGAATGTCTTTACGTGGGACACAGGCAAAGATTATCCGTTGCCACCCTATATCCGCGTTTACGGATTGAATACGGAAAACTCATGAGCAGCCTTCGGTGAACGATAGCGCGGCGGACAAACCCAAACTGCAAATTGCCGCGGTTACACGTGCCGACTATAAGTCCGGCACGGCGTTCGCAGACTGGCAAAGCGATACCGGGTTCGCGCAGATCGGGGGCGAATTTGCAGACTTGCTGATGTCATCGCCGGTGCGGGAGCAGCACGATGACGACCCGTTGGTGTTAGCGGCGATGCTGGGCAACCAACCCATCGGGTATATCAATACCTTTAACGGCAGGCTGCAAGCGGACGAAGCGCCCATCGACATACTCTGGTGCTCTGGCCTTTCTGTACTTTCCGAACATCGCAGCACCGGCGCGGGCCTGATGCTACTGCTGCGGTTGCGCTCGCACCCGCTGCCGTCCGGCGCAGTCGGTGTTTCGCAGGTCGCACTGCCGATATACAAGCAGCTGGGTTGGCACGACATCACCGCTGACCGACATCTGCTGATTATGCGCTCCGCACCCGTATTGAGTCGCTGGATAAAAAATGCCTTTCTGCTGCGGCTGGCCAGCACGGTTACCAATGCCGGACTGTGGCTGTACCGTTCGGTGCTGCGCACCGTATTGAACATCCGTCTGTCGGGTTTGCTGATCGAAGAAGTCAGCGCATTGCCGTCAGATCTTGATCCTCTGGTGCGTGGTCTCGATCGACCACTGAAGACGCATCGCTCAGTGGAATGGGTCAATTGGGCCATGCGCACCGGGCCGAAACGCAACGGGCGTCGACTGCATCTCGTCCGCTCGCAGGACGGCAAAGCGTTGGGCTATTTCATAACCAGTGTGCTGCATCATGACGAGGCCGACGGTGGCCGTATTCGCGATATCCGACTCGCCACGGTGCGAGACTGGATGAGCTTTGACGAGCAGCAGCTCGGCGACGATGAAGTCCTGCTGCTCGGATTGCGCACGCTGCTCAGCGCCGATGCGGATGCAGTCGAGCTGTGTGCGCCTGAGAGCGCAACCGGAAAGTTGCTGCGCCGAATCGGTTTACTGCGCAAAGGTGCATTGCACATGGTGATGCGCTTTCCACCCGGCACTCCGGGTGTGCCCGAGGGCAAGCTGAGTGGCGATACTTTCTGGTTCCGCCCTGCCGACGGCGACGGCTTCGTAAACTAGCCGCGTAACCTGAACAGATTCAGTCTGACTTCAGATAACCGCGGTCTTCGATGTACCTGGCAACCACATCCGCTGCCAGTGACTGACCCACATCGTTCCAGTGATCATCACCGCCCAGCAGATACAGCGCCGCCGGATCATCGACGGCAGCAAAATGCGGATACAGATTGATATGGTCGATGCTCAGCCGCGCGGCGATGTCCTGAAGCGTCCCGGTCAGCCGCGTCGGTTCGTAGGCAGGGTACTTGCCGGTATCAACCTCACCGCTCGCGTGTTTGCCACCGAGTACATCCATCGGGTGAGGAATGCCGATGAGCAACAATGGCACGCCGCTCTCCTCCGCCTGACCCTGAATAGCCGCAACCACTACTTTCATCAGCCGAATCTTGTATTGCGCTGAATCGCTGTCGGGCTGCAGTGCGATGTCGGCCGAATACGGGTCGGTGCGCAGGTCGTAGACCACGTTGTCACCGCTAATGACAAACTCTTTGTATTCGCGCACATGCTGCTCCAGCCGCTCTTCAGTGCGCTGCAGGGGTGAAGGCGGCGCGGGTTGATCGCCCTGCAACATTGCCTGTATGCCTGCTTTAGCCTGACGGCCGACTTTGCGCAATACCGGTTCGGACGTTTCCAGCGAAGCATTGAGCTGAATCTCATCACTGAACCGGAATTCGTTCTCGATCAGTTGCCCGTCAAATGACAGTCGATACAACTTGTTGCGCACCAGATCACCGAAATCGTTGCCGGTGAACACTGCGACGATCAATAAATCCGGTTGTAGCCACTCAAGCTCATCTTCGACACGACGCAAAACCTGATCCGGGCCATAGCCGGCGACACCGGCATTGATTACCTCCACTTCAGCATTCAGGGAACTTGTCAGCCGCTCCGCCAATTGCACGGCGAGGGTGTTTTCGAGCGCTGTGTACTCCGCCTGAATAAACGAGTCACCGTAAATGACAACGCGCGGCTTCGCCGAACGCGCAGCATCGAATTCCGCGCCGCGAAAACCGAAGCTGTTTACGCTGTACAGCTGCGTGCCGCCGTTGACCGGCATATGTCGGTACTCACGGCGTGCGCCCGGCACCAGATCATAAAGATAGCGATCATCAAGCTGGAACGGCGACAGGTATCGCGGCGCAACCGTAAGACGTAATGCGAACTCTGCCACGGCGAGCGTGGCGACGACGGATACCTGACAAACCAGCCAACCGGCGAGAAAGCCGCCACCGACGAACGCGGCGGCGACATTGAGACCGCCCACAACCAGCAGAATCAGCTCGGTCAAACCGAGGCCGGGGCCGCCGACAATGCGAACATCATCGCTGAATGCGAGGGCCAGCATGGCGCCGCCAATCACGAGCGTAGCTACACGAACAATTAAGTTCACGGGATCGGCCATCCGCGCAGATTCCACACCAGGGCAATGACTGCGACGATTGCCGACAGAAACAGTATGTCGGGCATAAAGTCACGGATGCCGTACTTATGCGTCACCGCGCGCAGGATCGGATAAAAACACATCTGCGACAACGCGATGCCGATGACCAGCCCGGTCACGCCAGCCATGTAACCACCGATCGTCATGATGCCCAGTAAGACAATAAAGCGGAAAAACTGCAGCCACATGTGCCGGTATGAATCGCCGAACGACATGGGGATGTTGAGGATGGCTGCACCGGCCGCGAAGAACGCCGAACCAGCAGCCATGATCTCCAGCATCCAGCCCGCACCGTGATAACGCGGATCATAAAGTAAAGTAATCATGTCACGGCCGAACAGCGCAAAAAACAACACGATTGGCGCGCACATCAAATACAGGACCAGCTTGACCTTGCGCAGCTGAGCATTAAAACGCTCGCTGGAACCCGCCTGAATTTCTGCATACACCGGAAACAGCAGTGACCAGCTCAGGCGTTCCACCAGCATCTCCACCAGTTTGGCGAACGTCACCGCAATACTGAACACGCCGAGTTCTTCGGCCGTCATCCATTTACTGATGATCAGGCTGTCACCCTGGCGCGCCAGAAACGTCAGCCCTGTCGCGATAAACACCCAGCGACCAAAACTAAAGATCTCCCAGGCGTCTTCGCGACGCCAGGTCAGGCCCATGCGCGGCCCCGGAAAAATCCGGTACGAACTGATTGCGGCGATCGTCGCTGAAATAATGCCGTGCGCCGCGAGCGCCCAGATCGTGGGCCAGATCAACAACCAACAAAGCAGAAAAATAATCGCGATTGTCTGTGTAGCGGCGTGCCAGAGAACGACGCGACCGAAGCGCACACCCTTTTCAGCCAGTATCGGCTGCGGGGAGGTGAGGCTTTGTATGACCGGCGCCAGACTAACAAGCGCAATCAGGCCGAACAGTTGCGGTTGCTCGTAAAAAACACTGATCGGATATGCCAGAGCCAGCGCGATAGAACCAATAGCGATGCCACGCAGGATGCCCATTGTCCAGGCAGTACGCAGAAACTCGTCGTCGATATCGTCCTTCTTGACGATGATTGCGCTGCGTATGCCCAGATCAGACATCATGCTGAGCCCGGTGAAAACCAGATTGACGATGAGCATCAGGCCGAACGCTTCCGGGAACAGCAACCTTGTCATCACGAGGTTGGCGGCCAGTCGGACCAGATTCTGATACAGGTCGCCGATCAATAACACGCCGCCCCCCTGAATCGCGCGCTCGCGCAGTGACCCGCTGCCCGTGCCGAGCACAGGTTGCAATCGCGCACGCAGACCGGCAATTAATCCAGTCAACTCGATTACCCCGCTACCATGGCGGCGTGCTTACGATCAATCACATCGTCAATCACACCACTGACGCGCAACGCATTGGCGGCGATGGTCAGACTCGGGTTCGTTCCGGCGCTGGACGGAAAAAACGACGCATCCACCACGAACAAATTGCTCATCCCATGCACACAGTTATCCCGATCCAGCACGCTGCTGGCCGGGTCCTCACCAAAACGACAGGTGCCCGATATATGCGGAAAATCGATTTTGTTCTCGTGCGACAACACCATCAGTCGCCGGCGACCAAGCGCGTCACGCAATCGATCGCGCAATGCGTGCACACGGCGCTTTAACTCGTCGCTATAGCGATAGTCGATCAGCACGTCATGTTCGTTGACCGGGTCGGGATAGACCCGATTTTCGAAGTATGGCAAATCCTCGACAATGCTCACCCACACAGATGCATGCCGGAAATTGAATGCATAGAAATACACCATCGCACCGAGACGAACGATGGGGCTCGTGAGCTTTCGCCACCACACCGGACGCGGGCTGAAGAGAAATTTCCACCAGGCAGTGCTCGACTCCGCCGTTTCACGCAGGTACTGCATGATCTGGCCAATATTTAGCTCGAGGCCCAGCGTCTGGAACGTACCGAGCTTTTGCCCGTCGGCATGATAGAAGTCATTTAAGGCCAGCGTCTTCTGTGCGCCCTCACCCGACAATGGTTCGTCCGGGCCGATCGCCACAAAATCACCGCCGTGAAACATGAGGTTACGCCCCACCAGATCATGCTGATTACCGATTCCCCGGGGCCAGTCCGGCGAATCCGACTTCAGCAGTAACACCGGCGAGGCGAACGCGCCTGCGGCCAGCACTACAGCTTCGCTGGTCAGAACCTGCTCCGTATCACCCTGACGACAGATAATCCCGTCGGCGACAGTCGCCGAGGCGTTAATCCGCGTTACCTCGCAGTCGGGGTAAACGAATGCACCGTGCTCAATTAGCGCCGGAATCAGGCACGTCCATGCCGCGTCGCGTTTGCAGTTCCGCTCACACGGGCCGTGCGGGCAACCGTCGCAGTCCCGGACAAAGTCGCAGCCGACATGCACGCGGTACGGGTGCAGCCCGCTCGCGGCGAATTCTTGCAGTAGATGCGCATCGCGCGGACTCAGCCGGGGCGGCTCCAGAAGCACCGAGTCGCCGCCGGAGTGCAAGGGATCCTGAGTTCCCCGCACCCTGAACAATGTTTCGGCGGCCCGGTAGTGCGGCTCGAATTCCTCGTAGCTGACAGGCCATTGCTCCGGCAAAGTGCTGTCGTCGCTATCGGGAAAGTTACTGCGCGGCATGAAATCCTGCGGCGAAAAGCGCTCCAACGCTGCCGCATAATGCGCAGTAGACCCCCCTGTGACACAGCCTGTCGGCACGCGAAAATTGAGCTCCCCGAGGTTGGTGCGGGCCCGCACGCGATGTGGCCAGCGGCCGCCTGCGAGTCGCTCTGCCGCCTCAGGCTCGAGGGCGTTTTCGGGCGCAGTGGCGGGCCGCACGATCTGTTCGTTCAGCCCCGCGGGTGCGGCTGCAAATCCGGCATGCAGAAACGGGCCCTTCTCAACGAACAGCACTTTGCGACCGCGCCGCGCCAGATCATAGCCGACGGTTGCGCCACCCATGCCGGTGCCGACGACGATGACATCCCAATGGATTGCCGCGCATGCTTCCGGCGTCAGGCTCAACGTACAGGACCGTCACGGCCAAAACGCAGCAAGGCGCGGAGCTTATCCAGGACACGCTGCTTCAGACCTTTGGGCGGCAACCACTCACGATCATTCTCGAAGATGCAGTTCGGTGTGCGTGCATGCTCCACTGCAGCCAGCTGAACACCCCAGGCCGCCGCTACCTCCGGCTCGATGCCGGTAAAGCCGCTCATCTGAGTTTTCAGGTGCCCCGGCACCCATTCGTGCACTTCGATATCCGCATCACCGCCGCGCAGGTCCGCCGCAATGGCTTTGGTCAATGCGCGCACCGCCCCCTTACTAGCCGAATACGCGGCGCTGTCGGCTATCGGCGCGACGTCAGCGAAACTACCGACGTTATAGATGCGGCCGTAACCATTCGCGATCATGCCGGGAAGCAATGCCTTGCAGACATTGGCGACGCCATTCACATTGACGTCTATGGCGCGTGCCCAGTCGGCCGATGACTCATCCAGAAAGCTGATGCGGGGATATACAGCGGCATTATTAAACGCAATATCAATACGCTCGTACCGGGCGACAACCGCCGCGATTTCGTCAAAAGACGCAACGTCGGCCACGTGACCGGAGAATGCGTCTGATTCGATCAGCGCTGCGGTTTCGCGCAGCGATTCTTCCCGCCGGGCAATACCGATGACCCTACTGCCCTCTGCGGCGAATGCTGCAGACAGCGCCCGGCCAAGCCCGCTGCCGACGCCGGTAATCATGACCACCTTGTTCGCTAACATGCGAGACCTGCCGGGTTCTTGAAGTGACGCGAATGATATCAAGACAGCCTGTAAAAGTAGTGTGACGAATGCCCGGAATGCCTGTTGCTGTGCCCGAGACTTCACAGCTACCGCTCCCGCCCCTACACTGCGTCCAGAGATCACGTAACCGCAGGAACGTCATCGGATGACCGTGGAACCGACCATTGGCATTGTCATTATCGGCCGCAACGAGGGCGAGCGGCTGACAGCATGCCTCGACAGCATTCGCGACGCCGCCGCACGGACAGTCTATGTCGACTCCGGATCGACCGATGACAGCATCAGCAATGCCAGCCAGGCCGGTGCGGATGTAGTTGAACTGCCGATGGATCAGCCGTTCACTGCCGGACGGGCGCGCAATGCCGGCTTCGAGCGTTTATGTGAACTCCATCCTGACATCAATTACGTGCAGTTTATCGACGGCGACTGCCGGGTAGCTGAAGGCTGGCTCGATTTTGCCGCACGCTATCTGCAACAAAACACTGACGTTGTCGTTGTTTGCGGGCGCCGCAAGGAAATTCATCCTAAAGACTCTGTCTACAACGACCTGTGCGACTTTGAATGGAACACACCGGTCGGTGAATCTGATGCCTGTGGCGGCGACTTTATGGTCGTGGCCGCGGCCTTTTCTGCAGTTAATGGATTTAGTGCAGCACTCATCGCCGGTGAGGAACCAGAGCTGTGCTTTCGCCTGCGACAGGCGGGCGGAAAAATTTATCGCGCCGACCAGTTGATGACGTGGCACGATGCGGCGATGCATAGCATCGTCCAGTGGGCACGACGAACTCAGCGTGCCGGCTATGCGTATGCCGCTCGGAGCGCGATGCACCGTCACGTAGCGGGCGGTCTGGCGCGGCGCGAAAATCTGCGGATCGTTGTCTGGGCCGCGGTTTTACCCTTTATGATTGTTGTCGCCGGCTCGTTGCACCCGGGTGGTTGGCTGCTGGCTTTGCTCTACCCGATGCAGCTTCTACGCCTGCGACAGCAGATACAAAAAACAGACCCGGAAGCACCGGCGGGAAAATTTGCGGCTTTGCTGCTGCTGGGCAAGTGGCCTGAATTTTATGGGCAGTTGACGTTCCTCAGCCGCTGGCTTCGCGGGGCCGAGCAAACCCTCATCGAATACAAGTAGCGGCCGCGCAGCTCCCATGGCCTGCGGGGACTGCACATAATGATGTGACGGAGTTTGAGGCAGGGCGCAGCGCTGTCTAGTAGACTTTCGTACTGACTCGCATCACTGCGCTTGCACTTAATACATAAACAAATAACAACACTAAGGTGAGCTCGTGGCTGATGGCCGCCCCTTGTATGTAGCACGCCCCGACCTGCCTCCGCTGCAGGACCTGCTGCCTGCGCTCGAGGAACTGTGGCAGAGCCGCATACTGAGCAATGAGGGCCGGTATCACGACGAATTCGAAGCGGCACTGGCCAGCTATCTTGGCGTCGACCATGTCAGCCTTGTCACCAATGCAACGTCAGGGCTGTTGCTTGCACTTCTTCAAGCGGGCCTGACCGGTCAGGTCATCACGACGCCGTTCAGTTTTGTCGGCACCAGTCATGCATTGCGGTTGGCGGGGCTCGAACCGGTATTTGCGGATATCGATCCAATTTCGCTCAATCTAAACCCGGAAAGTGCGGCCGAGGCCGTCACTTCTGCCACCAGCGCTTTGCTGCCGGTGCATATTTTCGGCAGAGCCTGCGATACAGCCGCGCTCGACAATCTGGCTGAGCAACACGACCTGAAGCTTATTTATGATGCTGCCCACGCATTCGCCGTGAACGACAAAGGGGGCAGTGTACTTCGTCATGGCGACATGTCCGTGCTGAGCTTCCACGCCACTAAAGTGTTCAATACATTTGAAGGCGGGGCTGTCATTAGTAACAACGCCATGACGAAAGCCGCTGTCGATGAGTTGCGCAACTTCGGCATCATTGACGAAGTGACCGTAAGCCGTGTGGGCATGAATGCAAAGATGAATGAATTCTGCGCGGCGGTCGGGTTACTGCAACTGGTCCATATTGATGACAATATCGCTAAACGCGGTATCGTCGATGCCCGATATCGCGAGCTGCTGGCTAATATCGAGGGCGTGAGCTGCCTGCCTGCCATGTCGGCTCAGACTCAGAATCACTACAGTTTTCCTGTGCTCGTCGACGCTGGTGCCCGGTATTCCCGCGACGAACTGTATAACAAGCTTCAGAAACAGGGTGTGCATGCCAGACGCTACTTTTACCCGTTAATATCTGCTCTGCCCATGTACCGTCATTTGCCTTCAGCGCGACCTGAAAACCTGCCGGTTGCGCACGATATCGCCGCGCGAATCCTATGCCTGCCAATGTTTCCGGATCTCACGGCGGATGAGCAGGAGCGTGTCGCGGGGATTATTGCGGACGCGGCCATAGGCGCTGTTTGACGATGCCAACGCTGGCCGTCGTCCCGTCACTCGCTGCGCATCAAGTTGCGCCGGGCCAGGTGTTGCTGACGAAAAAGTTTGTTGACGGCATGATCAAGTATGCTGAGCTGTGGCGCGGCCCGGTGGTTGCCGTCATGCGCCCGCAAAGCGAAGCCTCGACCGGCAATCTCGATGATGCGGTGTTTCAGACCGACCAGCTACCGTTTGAAATTCGGTTTACGCCGTTCGACAAAAGCATCTACTCGGCACTGGCCGATGCAGATGCCGTGATGTTGGGCGGCGATGACCTTCTGAACAATCTGACAGTCTGGTGTAATAAGCAGGGCAAGAAAGCTGTATTTGTGAGCGAATACTCGCTCAAAACACGAATGCAGATCATTGACGCAGAGGTAAGCAACCCCTTCATTCGCTGGCGTAAATACTTGTGGGAGTGGCGGCAGGAACAGCGCAACCGGCGCAATGTTGTATTGGCTGATGCCGTGCAGTGCAACGGTACTCCCACCTTTGACACCTACCGGCACCTGAATGCCAATACACTGCTGTTCCTCGACAGCCGTGTGACCAGCGACATGGTCACCGATGAGGCCGTAATCAATGCGCGGACCGCTGACCTCAACGGGCACACGCCGATACGCCTCGCCTATTCCGGTCGGCTAACCGCGATGAAGGGTGCCGACGATCTCGTAAAAGTCGCAATGGAACTGCGCAGGCTGAGCATTCCATTCACGCTGGATGTATACGGCGACGGCGATCTGCGCCCGATCATGACGCAGCAGATTCGTGATACCGGGCTTGAAGGAATCGTGCGACTGCACGGCATCATCGACTATGCAACTGAGTTGCTGCCGGCGATACGCAGCAGTGTTGATCTGTTTGTGTGCTGTCATCGGCAGGGTGACCCGTCCTGTACTTATCTCGAAACTTTCGCCTGTGGTGTACCCATCGCCGGCTATGCAAACGAAGCGCTGAGTGGCCTCACGCGTGATCATGATGTGGGCTGGACTACACCGCTGAACCGACCTGAACTGCTGGCACAATCTATCGCGGGTCTGCACAGGGAGCGTGCGCAGCTAAGGACAGCGGGTTCGGCAGCGCTGCAACTCGCACGTCAGCACACTTTTGAGAAAGAATTTGGCGCGCGTATCTCTCAGATCCGGGAACTGATGTCATGACCGGCCATGACGCATCAGTGACGCCTGCAATGCCCTGGCTGGCTGAAGGGCCAGACACGCCGTTTATTTTTATTCGTCACAAGGACGGTCAGGTCAATGTGACGGGCCAGACTCAGGGTCTGGTGGGCCATCGTTTGGACATACCCGGTGACGAGACACCACGAGGGCAGTTCGGCGAGTGGTCCTGGGATGGTCAGAGCCTGACTGCCGCGGTCGACCCTCTGGGTTTCTTCAGTTTATATGTCTACGCGAATGGCGATCAGGTTGGCATTTCGCCGTCACTGACCCAACTGCTGGCCAATGGCGCTGACGCCGAAGTCAACGAGACGGCGCTCGCTGTATTTCATCGAATCGGATTTTTTGTCCAGAACGATACGCCGTTTAAGCACATCCGTACGCTGCCGCCTGACGGCCGACTCCACTGGCAGAACGGCATTCTTAGCATCGGCGGCGGCGTCCCCGACTCGCCCAAAGAATCGGCGTTGAGCCGGGAACAGTTCGTCGACGGGTTCATCGATGTGTTCCGGACTTCTATGCAGCGTTTGCTGCAATGCTGGCCCGCACCGATTGATCTGCCGCTAACCGGTGGCCGCGACTCCCGACACATACTCCTGGAAATGCTGCGCCTCGGCCGGACACCGGCAACCGGCGTCACGTTTCACCATGGCGGTGATGTTTACAACGCCGAGACACAGGCAGCACGTGCCATCAGTGAGCGAGCGGGGATTCAACATGCCCTCCTCGGGCATCCGCGACGACGTGTGCGCGACAGCGTGCGCGCAATGCTCATGACCCAGCTCTGCGCCGATGAGCATTCCCAGATGATGGTCCTCCACGACTGGGTCACCGGCCGCGGCAATGCCTGTATAGACGGTATCGCCGGCGATGTATTGAGCAGCCCGAATAGCAGAGCGGGACAAATGGTGCCGCTCGCGCGTGCCGGCAAGTATGCTGAAATAGCTCAGCTTCTCACGAACGGCCATGCTGCTGTCATTTCGCGACAAACGCACAGTGGCGGGGCCGGCAGCGTGTATTCAGACACGCTCCATGATGCTGCGATTGAGCGGATCGCTGAAACTTTGCGTACGCACGAGGATACGCCCAACCCCTTTCAGGCATTCTGGTTCTGGAATCGCACTCGACGCGAAATCTCATATACGTCCACCGCGGTCATGGGCAACGCCCCGGCTGTGCTGTGCCCTTACCTTGAGCCTGAATTCGTGGAACTGGGCCTGTCGCTGCCGTTCGACATGGACAACGGCACTGAAATTCATGATGCAGCGATACAACGTGCTTACCCGGAATTTGCAGACATTCCTTACATTGAGAGCTATAGCAACTCGCAACCCACACCCTCGATGATGCAGCGCGCGGGCAACGCGCTGGATGCGCTGAGCGTTACCACGCTAACCAAGTCGGAATCATGTTTGAGAAGCATCAAAAACATGCTGAAAAACAACGGGCTCAGCCGGCCCCATGCCGATATCTATCAGTTACATGCGGACCTCGTCAGCGGCATGAATGCGGGGCGAGCGGAACGACTATTGCAAGTGGACAAGCAACTGAGCACAAGCGCACCTAAAGGAGAGCAGGTCGTTACCGATGTCTACGCCTGAACTCAAACTGCCGATAACGGAGCTCGCGGCTGAACGTCTGCGCGGGCTGAGGCGCCGTCAGCGCGCAGCCCGATTGCGCTTAAAGGCAATGAGCAAGGCTTTTACGAAGCACGCGGATGAGCGGTTGTTGCTGATCACACAGGAAGAGCGTATTCCGCAGAGTCAGATTTTCCCGTTCCACCACTACGCTGGCCAACTCGCTGACGAGTATGGTGCCGAGATTCGTGAAGCCGATCTCGATCAGGTGCTGAGCAACACGCAGGATCTGCCCGCCGGTGCGACGATCATCGCATTTCAGACGCCGTACGACATCAGTGACGATGACCTCTTCCGGTTGCTTGATAAGATGCGCGAGGCCGGCCCCGATGCCCGAATGGTATATCTCGACTGGTCCGCACCGACAGACCTGCGTAACGCGGAGCGACTCAATTCCCACATAGACCTCTACGTAAAGAAGCACGCACTGCAGGATCGCAGCAAATATGGCACAACCACGCTCGGCGATACCAATCTGGCCGATCACTATTCAAATCGGCTCAATATTGATGAACAGGAATATACGTTTGCGATACCGGACGGCTTCATGTCGAAGCTCATTGTCGGGCCTTCATTCGTAACTGCACCATTGCTGCTGCCGCAATTGCTCGAGCCGTTTGATCCGGGACCCTCGCGACCCATTGACTTGCACGCACGATTCGCAGTCAACGGCACACCCTGGTATCAGGCCATGCGCAGCGAGGCGGAAACAGCACTGCAGCAGTTCAGCGACCTGTGGCTGGCCGTGGGCAACACGCTGCCGCTGTATCGCTTCCTCGCCGAATTACGCCGCGCGAAAGTCTGTTTCAGTCCGTTCGGTTATGGCGAGGTTTGCTGGCGCGATTATGAGGCCGTGATGGCAGGCACTGTGATTCTTAAACCGGATATGAGCCATATCGAAACGCAGCCGGATATTTTCCGCCCGTGGGAAACCTACGTCCCGCTGCGCTGGGACCTTGCTGATTTTGATGACACGCTGCGTAAACTGCTTGCGGATGAAGACCTGCGTCACTCCATCGCCGCCAATGCGCACACAGTGCTGCACGAGTACCTGAAGGGCAATAAATTTGTGGGCCAGATGCAGCCGTTGTTCAGCGGATCAGCATAATGGCACCGTCGACGCTTGCGCCGCTAACAAGCCGGTTTGCACAACGTATGCCGGGCGCAAGACCGCTGCAGTCGTATGCGGTCGAATCCGCTGTTGTCTGCGACGCAGAAGTCGAGCCCATGCGCCGTGCTGTATACCCGGATGCCGAACTGGAGCTCATCACAGGAGTGCATGAATTCTCCGCGGGCCTTGAAGATGAGCTGCACCTCGCGACACGTGACCACGTGCGACATAGCGAGACCATCGCCTGGCGACTGCGCGACGTGTACGTATCGCCCGGCATTTTATGCAACTACCGCAGTTACAAGCGGCTGACTCACCGGCAACTGCGACTCGCCCCTGCGGCGATAAACGAAATCGAGGATACCGTAGCGTTTTGCTCCACGGATGCAGGCAACGACTACTTCGCCCACTTTTTGCTCGACGACGCCTGTACCGCGCTGCTCGGCGAAGAGTTCGGTCGTGTCGTATTCGGCGGCATCGACAGCGAACGAACCCCACATGCCAGACACTATCTGCAGGCCTTTTCGATTGCCAACAACGAGGTTGCTGCTGCCAGATTTCGCGACTTGTGGTTTTTTACTGACTATCCGCAAAACAGCCATCGGCGGGCGCGGCTGCAGAGTCTGCGATCACGACTGACGGAGCGGTATGGCGACAAGCCCGCCACTGCGCCCGTTTACCTTAAACGCGGTAGCTCGGGTCAACTACGCCTGCTCGAAAACGAGCCGGAGCTTGAAGCACTGCTCAGCGCGCGTGGTTTCGACATCATCGATCCCGAACGATTGTCGGTAGCCGAGATTTGTAGCCGCATCAACGGCGCACCGCTCGTTGTCGGCGTTGAAGGCAGCCAGCTTGCACACGGAGTATTGAATTTACGGGCCGGTGGCAGCCTGCTGTGTATCCAGCCAGCCGCACGCTTCAATGCTGTCTACAGAGGCTTCACCAACTCCACAGGCCTGCGCTGGGGTTTTGTGGTCGCGGAAGGCAGCGCCGACCGCTTCTACGTGTCAGCAGATCGCCTCTTAGAGACGGCGGATCGCATGCTTGAGTCCGAAGCATCGGTATGCTGACTCTGGTTACAGTCATCTACGGCGAAGACCGTCGCTACCGGACTGAATTGTTTGGCAGCGTGTTAAGCATTCTGCAGCAACGGCGAAATTGCGACACACGAGTCGTCGTTTACACCGACCGCACATTCGACGGCTTTCCGTTGCCGGTGACCGAGCGCGTAATCAGCCCGGATGAGTGGTCACAGTGGACAGCCGGCACCGGCATTTCGCATCTGGTCAAGCTGCATCTGGTGCGCGAGACCGTTGAGCAGAGCGACGGCCCGGTTATCTACTTCGATACGGACACGCTGTTTCTTGCCGCGCCGGAAACACTGGCTGAAAGATTGTCTACTGATTCTGCGCTCATGCATGCTGATGAGGGTCCGATATCCGGGCACGAAATCTGGGAAAAAATCTCCGCCTGGCTGGGCAGCGGTCGTGATGTGTGCGGCTATCAACTGTCACGGAATTCGGTGATGTACAACTCCGGCATTGTCGGCGTCGTCGCTGATCATCTTAAAGCACTGCATCGCTCAGCAGATATTGCCGCCGCACTGCACGCGGTAGACCCGGTATTCAGTCTGGATCAGTTTTCCACCGGTGCAGCACTAGGTGCACAGGCAGCCATTGCCACCTGCGAAGACGAAGTGCTGCACTACTGGGGGTGGAACCGGACGTTTATCAGGCACGCCATCGATACTTTCTGGCAGCGGCACGAGAATTCCACGTTCGACGAAATGTGCGCCGACTTTGACCCGACTGCGTTAGCGCGGCTGCCCGGGATACACCCCGTCGATAAGCTGGGAGCACGTTTCGATGCATGGCGCTGGCAACTGAATGGGGACGGGCGCTTCGCCTGTATCGCCTTGCGATCGGCACTGCGTCAATGCAAGGTAGACCCGGTCATTGCGAACCAGTGGTTGGCAGTTCATAAAGATTTTGTTGATCGACAGGCAAACGCCGATGCAGTAGCCGCAGCGCGGCTGAGGGCAGGTATCAGTCCCCGACTGTCAGCCGCGAGTGCACAGCTTCAGCCAGCAGACGATAACCTGCCGGATTAAAATGTGATGCGCCACAGGTGACAAATAACTCGCAGAAGTCATCACCTTCGAAAGCCATCGTTAAATAGTCAGCCGCATCGACCACCTCAACGCCTGTTCCCGAATCATGCAACGCATCACGGAGCGCTGCATATGAGGTCGGCTCTCCGCGACTTGCAGCTGCCAGGTCATGCTGATCAGGGATGAGCAATACTACAAAACGCTGCGCGCGGGTCGCGGCAATATCAGCTGCGTAGTTGAGCATCGCAACCGTCACCGGCAACGCGCCTGACGGGTGGTCCGACTCGTAAAACGGTGCATAGGTCGGTCGAATGCCGCTGATAGCAGCAAGGACACGATAATGCAGCGCTGCATGCAGCACCGCCTTTGTATAGGGAAGCTGCTTGATGCCCGCTGCACCCCAGGTGCCGGGACGGAAATATTCGTAGGGCAACAACTCCGCGGCACGTTCAGCGGCTTCTGCGTACTCAGTAACTGTCAGTGAAGGAAGCGGCACCAGACGCAACCCTTCGTCATCGAGCACAAACCGGGGCTTAAACCCGAACCGACCTCCCGCGACGAAGTCACGTAGCTGATTGACGTTGCGGGTAATGTTGTCGGCGAAGTGCCCCATCACGACGACCGGCGCATTATCATCAATAACATCGACATAACGAAGTACGGCCTGATCGGTGCCGTAGCCGCCGGTACCGTAGTTCGCTACCCGGCAATCCAGTAACTCGGCGAGGACATTGCCGTATGCAAATTCGGGCGTGACCTCGTCGCCCCAGGTGAACGAGTCGCCGAACAACGCCACACATGAATCCGCCGACGGGTCGGGAAACGCAGGCACAATACGCGAACCGCTGACATCGTACTCGCCAGTGCCGAATACATTTTTGGAAGGCCAGCCGAGCACCGGATCCCGCTCGAGCAGATACTCCTCATAGCCATCGGTATCCGGCTTCGCAACGAGCAACCCCGTGGGCAGTAAAATCGTTGCGGCTACAAAACTGACGACTTCAATAAACAGCATGAAGATTCCGGCCAGCGCCATACCGAAGAAGAACCCGTTGCGCTTCATAGTCGCCGGCTCCGGTCAGGGCCGCGCCGGCAGCCCGAATGTGAGCAATGTTTTTCCCGCGGCCACGGTAACCAACTGCTGACCATCGGCTTGGTAGGTTACGGGCGCTGCCAGCACCCGCGCGCCTGTATTCAACCGCCACAGCTCCCCGCCGTTATCAGCATCGACCGCAATAAAATCGTTGGCGTCGGCGGAGAACAACAATCCTCCCGCGGTCGCAAGCAGACCGGACATGGTAATCGCCTGTGTGCGTCCGCCGTCCGCAGTGAGTGCTTTCTGCCACGCGAGACTGCCGTCACTTTTATTAAGGCAACGGATAAATCGTTGCGCAGCCTCATTAAAACTCTGTCGGCCGACAACGCTGACAAATGGGTTGCCCACTGCATACTCCGCATCCTGCGAGTAGTAAACGGAAGGCCCGTCGACCACCGGCAAACAAAGGTAACCTGCATCGCGGTAATACGCGGGCGGCCACCAGTTTGTGCCGCCTACTGAGTTGGGCCAGGCCAGTGTGCCGCCGCGCGAAGGCCGCGCATCGGGGTTGATCTCCGGATAACCATTCGCGTCCAGACTCTTCGCCCAGGTCTGCCGGGTAAATTCAGTCGCATTGATGAGTTCGCCCGTCACTCTGTCGAGCGTGTACAGAAAACCGTTGCGATTGCCGTTGAACAGCAGTTTTCGCTGCACGCCGTTTAACTCGGTATCCACCAGCACGGGCACCTGCGCAGCGTCGAATCCGTGAATGTCATCAGGGGTCGCCTGATAGTGCCAGACACGTTCACCGGTTGCGCCGCGCAGCGCCAGCATGGAGCTACCGTAGAGTTTGTCGTAACCGCTCCGGGGCGCGTCGGGCTCATGCACCGTGTGACTGGTACCCCAGTAGACGATATCGAGCTCAGGGTCGTAGCTGCCTGTCATCCAGGTAGCAGCGCCACCGATCTCCCACTGCTCGTCAGCCCAGCTTTCACTGCCGGGTTCACCGGGTGCCGGCACCGTGTCAAAGCGCCAGACCCGGTTGCCGGTTTCAGCATTATAGGCGTCAACAAAACCGCGAATACCCATCTCTCCGCCCGCGGCGCCGGTAATGACTTTGCCGTCGATCGCAATCGGTGCCGCCGTGATGCTGTAACCCACCTGATAATCGGCCACTTGTGTAATCCATCGCAGACGGCCCGTGCGTATATCCAATGCCAACAAGTGCGCGTCTATCGTCGTTACGAACACGGTATCGTTCAGCACCGCAACGCCGCGATTTGCGACACCACAACAGGTCACCAGGCCTTCCGGATCCGGTATCGGGCGCTCAAATGCCCACAGAACTTCGCCGGTCAACGCATCCAGTGCCGACACCCGCCCCTGCGGCTCGGTGATAAACATGACGCCGTCGGCCACGACGGGGTTGACCTGAAATTTGTTGTAGCGAGTGTCTGACTGATACACCCATTTGAGCGCCAGACCGCCCACATTGCCGGAATTGATCGCATTGAGCCCGCTGTATCGCTGGCCATCGTAGCCGCCCGAGTAACTGAGCCAGTTCTTCATTTCAGCATCACGAGACGCGATGCGATCAAAGCCGATAGCTGCGACATCGATGCCCTCGTCGGCAACCGACTCATCGGGCGCCAGCGTGGCAAGGTAGGTGATGATCTGCCAGATAGCCGGATCAGGCAGATCGTGCGCGAGCATTGATGTGCCCGGTATGCCCTGTTGAATGGTCCGGTACAACGCCCAGTCGCTGCGGAACCGGGACGGTACATTTAGGGCCGGGCCGTTAACGCCTTCCCCGCCGCCGCCGTGGCAACCCGCGCAATTCTGACCAAATAGTTCAGCCCCTCGCGCCGCATCTTCGGGTGACACATAACGCGTATTGGTCAACGCGACATGGGGATTGCGGCCTTCGATCAGGTTGCTGAGGTAAACCGGACTGCCGGGCAACATCCAGCGGAACGTTTCTGACCAGGTAATAAAATTGAGTTGCCCCTGCGCTTTGAGCAACAGGACCTGAGAGCGCCAGAGCAACGATTCGCCGGCCAGCAGCACGACGATGAGGGTGACGATCAGGCCTACAGGCAAAACAATAGCCGCTAAACGCTTCATCTTCCTTGAACCTATCCTCGCCGTTACGCTTCCGTTAAGCTTTGAAATCCGGCGACATGAGGCCAGCTCTCGTGAGGTTAACCGAGCGAGTCAAGCCAGACAACCTGCCACGTCATGACTGAAAAAATCATCCCACTAATTTATGTTCTGGCGCTCGGATTCGTCGCCTACCGGCTGGTCAATGCAACATTTCCGGAAGACCAGCAGCTTGGCCCGCGGCAGATCGCCTTTTTCATAATCCTGAACGTCACCGGCTTCCTGATCACAGCGTTGCTGCCTGCGCCCTACGCCGTGTTCATGATTGTCACAATTCTGAGCATACTGATACTTGCACCGGTGGAACCGGTCATGCGTATCGCGATCTTCATGTTTTTGTGCCCGCTCATGCCATCGCTCAATTACGATTTATATATGGGCGTCCCGCTGATCTGGATGAACTGGCCACGCGTGTTAATCATTGTGATCCTGATGCCTATGCTGGTCGGGGCGTTCCGGCATAAGTCCCCAATGCACTATCCGCTCGACAAGTTCGTATGGGCGTATTTTCTGCTCTGCGTCGTTATAGCGTTCCGGGACACCAGCTTCACCAATGGCTTGCGGGGCACTACCTATCTGGTCATTGATATTGTAGCGCCGTATTTTGTGTTCACCCGATATCTAAACAGCTTCGCTGATATCCGCAAAGTACTGTTCGCGCTGCTCAGCTCCCTCGTGTTTGCGGGGCTGGTCAATATCTTTGAAACGGCGCGAACCTGGCTGGTGTTCCAGCAGCTGACGCTGAACGTAAACGGGGTGCGCTTTACGTCAATTCAGCGACTGGGCTTGTTGCGTGCCACCGGCCCCTTTGATGTGCCATCCCGGTCTGCGTTCGCGCTTGTGACAGGCATCGGTCTGTGCTGGGCACTGGCGCCCTATATCAAGAAGCGCGCGCTACTGGGCGCAATGGTCGCAATTCTGGCCGTTGGCCTTTTCGTTACCTTTTCGCGCGGTAACTGGATCGGAGCAGCCGTCATTGGCTCCTGTTACCTGCTAACAGTCAATCGCAAAAAGTTTCTCAAGTATGGCGCGACACTCGCGGTATGTCTGACTGCCTTGTCATTTACCGAGGCAGGCAAAGAGGTCTATAGCGTGCTGCCATTTGTCGGGGCGGAAGAAAGCGAGGCAGCCGGCACCGTCGGTTACCGCGCCATACTGCTTGAAACCTCTATTCGGGTTGCGGCGGAGAATCCGTGGTTTGGCTCAACGACGTTTCACAATCATCCGGACATGAATGCAATACGGCAGTCGTCCGGCTTGCTAGACCTCGTCAATCACTACCTGATCGTAGTGCTGAACTATGGTTATGTGGGCCTGGCCGCCTTCGTGTCAATATTTGCGTGCGTGCTGCTGCGACTCCGCCGTGCACTGAAAAAGTCGCGCAAAATATCCGAACATCAGCGAGTCTTCTGCCGCGCGATCATGTTCACTATCGTCGGTTTGCTGGTCGCGATCACCACCACCAGCGCATTCGGGCGGGTCGGCCTGATCTTGTGGGCACTGGCGGCGATTAGTGCTGTTGCCACAGGACTATTGCTGGACAAGGGTAGGGATAGTGCAAGCGTTCGCACCGGACACCCTGCCAGCGCGTTTCCCCGCCAAGCGTTTGGCGCGCCATCAACCGGCGGCGCGCCGGAACACAACCGCAGATGATGGCGAATCCAGCGATCAGGCCGGCCGCACTAAACAAAATTGCGCAAAACACCGAGAGCTAACTTTTTCCTGTCAACGGACTCAACAGTAACGCTGCTTATGACAAGAGAATCGGCGGGGATATGTTAAACCTGCAGGCTTATCTGTGATGCGATTCTCATAACCGAAACGTCACTATAAATTCGTGCCTGTCGGCTATAGACAGCCTGCTGACCCCATTGCTTAATGAGTCCTGACAGGCACATCGGCATCAGCACGAAAAATGATGCCAAAACCCGACACTCGGGGGTGCGGTTACAGATAACTGTAAAGAGACGAGGTCACTGTAAAGGGCAAACTCACCGAAAGGTGAGGACGCAAAGCCACCGGTCTAACGAATCCAAATGGATTTCAGGACAGCGGAGCTGCCAGAAGCCGAAACTGTAAACCCTGCGGGGGCAGCAGTGTTCAGCGCGTCCGATCCTACGCCGGCAGGCATAATGCCTGACATACGGCACCCGAGTTTGACCTTTCCTGGCCCATTTGCGGAGCGAGGTTCGGTCATGGCGTTGTGGAACACACCACACCCTTTTTACGGCAAAACACTGTTGGTGACGGTGTTCCTGATACTGGCGGGTTGCGGCGTCAGCGAGAGTGATGAGGTCGCGCAGGATGCCAATACAGTTGAGTCCTCATCGGACAGCTCCGAAACGGGCAGCAGTGGCGGCAGCTCCGGCGGTACCGAGATCGACAACCGGGTTACCGGCAGCATCGGCGACGGCCCGATCGTCGGCGCAAGACTCCGCGTAACCACTCGTACTGGCGAGCTGCTCAATGAAACCACGATCAGCACCGCCGACTTCGACACCACAATTCGCACCAGAGGCAACAGTTACCCACTAAGCTTCTGGGCCGATCAGGGCACGGACCTCGTCACCGGTCTGGAGCCGGACTTCACCTTACTCTCTGTCGTACGCAATCCTTCCGAGCGCACCATTAGTAATGTCAATCCGTTCTCGACACTTATTTACCGGACCGCGGGAAACAGCGGTGCCGTGCCGGCAAGTGAGGTCGAAGCAGCGCGCCAGGCAGTACTGACACGCTATAGCTTCGGCCTTGATACCAGCGTTTTCGCTGACCCGATCACAACCGAAGTCACTGACAACAATATTCACTACATTGTAAAAGCCAGCGAAACACTGGGTGAAATGATCCGTCGCACGCGTGACGCGCTGCTGGCAACGGGTGCTAATGCCGATGGCGATGACGTCGTCAGCGCGCTGGCAGCAGATCTGACTGACGGATGGATCGATGGTGTCGGGGAATCCGGCACAGACGCGCGGATTGCAGCCATTGCCAATACCGCCAGCGCGGCCGTGTTGCTGGAAGCGATGAGCAATCAGCTGCAGGTCAATGACACTGATTCCATGTCAGCGATGGACCTCGCCATCGCGCAGGTGCGCCCGAATGCGCCGGCCACATCAAACACAGCGAATATCCCGGTCACCGCTACGGCACGCGAGCAGCTTACCCGCAGCCTCTGGGCAGCCTATGTCGTCACGGCGGACAGCCGTATTTTTGACACGATCACCGCAGTCGAAAGTATGTCGGGCGAGATACAGCCCGGCCAGCTCGCGGCCGCTCTGCCGGCAGGTGTGCACAGTGTGTTGCGTCAGGCGACTGTCGGCAGCGCCTACGTCGACGAGTTCACTGTGGAAACCATTAATGCGCAGGCGAGTGATGTCGGCGCCCCGCTACCACCGCCGCCTGCACCCCCGGAGCCGCAGCCTGAACCCGAGCCTCAGCCTGAACCCGAACCTCAGCCTGAACCGGAGCCGGAGCCGGAGCCGGAGCCGCAGAATACCGCGCCGACCATCTCGGGCACACCGGACACTTCATTACTGGTGGGTGCGGCCTGGAGTTTTACCCCGAATGCGCAGGATGCTGATGGCGACAACCTGAACTTTTCTGTGACCGGTGCGCCTGCCTGGATGTCTTTCAACAGCGGCACAGGCCGCCTGTCAGGGACACCTGCTGTCGGCAACGCAGGCGCCTACCCCGGCATTCGCATATCGGTTAGCGACGGTGAGGCGACAGCCGCGCTGCCGGCCTTCACGGTAACCGTGAATGAACCGCAACCGGTCACCGGCTCAGCAACACTGACCTGGGCGCCGCCCACACAGGACGAGGACGGGTCTCTGATCGGCTCCATCAATGCCTACCGTATTTACTTCGGTCGTAATGCATCTGATCTCGATCAGGTCGTCACCATCTCAGGCGGGCTGACAGCGTTTGTGCTCGACAATCTCGAGCTGGGCACCTGGTATTTCGCAATCTCCGCCGTGGACGGTCTGGGCGCGGAAGGCGGCCGCACGGATACAGTCAGCAAGACCATTCTGTAGCAAACTACAAACCGCAGATCCGGAATCACCACATCCGGAGAAAACCTATAGCCGGGCGCTGTGAGGCGTTCCGGCTTGTTTAGTTGCGGCGCAATGCGCAGTCTCGCGCAGAGCAGAAAAATGTACCGGCGGCAGATGAGTCGCAGCAGCCCTGCAGCAATCCTACCCAACTCGCTGATTGTGCGCCCTTCGCCGGCCAACACTGCGACGCCGCAGGTGCTCCATCCCACGCGGCTGACGCCGCAGTCTTGCCAGCGCGTCCGGTGTCTGTAACATAAGGCGCTGAAACGTCGGGTCGTGAAGGATCGCGACCTCACCTCCACTCAGCAAGGGACTGCCTCGTGTATACACACGTTCTCCGAATTGGCGCACTCGCCGCCGCACTTCTTTTTGTCGCTGGATGTAACGACGGCAAAAACAGCAGCAGCTCCGTGAACAGCATCTCATTGCCGCCGGACGACAGCAGCGCCGACGCGCCGGCCGCAGCACCGGCTGAAGAGCCGGCCGGCCGAAGAGACGCAGACCGTCGCCCGGTGACTGTTAATCAGCCGCCCGAGATCACAGGCGACGCGCCTGTTCAGGCCACCGTAGGGCAACCCTGGGCTTTTGAACCCGATATGAGTGATGCCGACGGTGACACGCTCACCGTATCGGCGAGCAATCTGCCTGGTTGGCTCACTCTTGATTCAACAACCGGTCAAATTGCCGGCACACCAACCGCCGCCGACGTGCAGTCGTGGACCGGTATCAGTTTGAGTGTCACGGATGGCAATGCGAGCGTCAGTCTGCCAACTTTTACGATAGCGGTTGTACCTGCCAACGCTGCCACCGGCAGCGCAACACTTAGCTGGCTGCCGCCAACGGTAACGACAGACGGTGAACCCATCGGTGAACTGGCCGGCTACCGGTTGCTGTACGGTCAAAACTCTCTCGACTACACCCAGACGATCGAGATCGACAACCCCGGCATTACCCGCTATATGATTGAGGGCCTGACCGCCGGCAACTGGTATTTTGCCATTCAGACAATTGACGGCAATGGCATTCTCAGTCTGCCGTCAGCGGAAGCGCAAAAAACGATCTGAGCGGAGCTGCCCGGCTCACGCCAATGACAGCGGCAGGGTGCGGCTCCAGCGGCCCCTGCGCTGCTCCACACACTGAACGCAAACCAAAAACACTCATTTCTGCGGAATTTGCATCGCAGCACAGCGCATAAAATGCGAACATCATCACAGTTTTTGACGACGCGCTGCGGTAGATTACTTGTAATTGCGTCTGTTCGCATTTGGGGCAAAAACAACAATAATTTCTGTCCTGTGAGGGACAACGACAGGGGAGCGCGACGGTGTCTGCCGGCACGTCGCCAGCCATGAACGAACCTTTTTATGTCCGTAACAGTCTGTGGGTCGCCTTTGTGGCCCTGCTGCAGGTGATTACACCGGCTGTGGTAGTGGTAGCCGTGCTGTATGCGCTCACGCAGACGTACGGAGAAGACTTCGATCGCTATTATCGGGCACTCGCGTTTTTGGTCGGCACGCTGAGCCTGATCATATTGCCGGTAAGCTCTAACGACAAGCCGTTGCTGATCACACGACTGCTCAGCATCATCTTTCAGCTTTCGCTGCGCTGGGTTGCCATCCTCGCGATTGTCATCATCGCCGCCTACATTACGGATTTCAGCGCAGAGTATTCCGCACGGGTAATGATTTCGTGGGCGGTAGTAACGCCCATACTGGTCATCCCGGCGATGACCATTCTGCAGAAAATTCGCCGCAATATAACGCTCTCCAACGCCAACGTGCGATCTGCCGTGTTTGCCGGTTTCACCTCGAACAGTTTCGGGCTGGCTGAAAAACTCACGGCGAATCCGGAGATGTGCAAACGGGTGCTGGGGTTTTTCGACGACCGCAGCACCGAACGGTTGGGTCCGATGGGGCAGTACGAACTGCTGGGTCAGTTGAGCGACCTCTGTGACTACGTCAAAGCCAACAATGTCGACGTCATTTTTATCGCGCTGCCTATCCCGCACGTTGAACGCGTCGTGAAAATGCTCGATGAACTGCAGGATTCCACCGCATCGGTTTATTACGTGCCGGACCTGTTTGCATTTGATCTGACGCAGTCACAGGGTGGCGAAATTCTCGGGAGCCCGGTGATCACGCTCTGCGAGTCACCGTTTTACGGTTTTCGCGGGGTGCTGAAGCGTGTGACCGACGTGATGCTCGCGCTGGTCGGTCTGGTGGTCGCGCTGCCCATACTGCTGGTGCTGGCACTGCTGATAAGACTCACTTCCCCAGGCCCTGTTATCTTTAAACAGCGACGCTATGGTCTCGATGGCCGCCAGATCACGGTGTACAAATTTCGCTCGATGTACGTTACCGAAGACGGTGAAGCTCTGGTTCAGGCATCGCGCAATGACCCACGAATCACGCCCGTCGGTCGATTACTGCGCCGTTTCTCGCTCGACGAACTGCCGCAGCTCATTAACGTGCTGCAGGGCCGGATGAGCATGGTAGGACCACGGCCGCATGCGATTGCGCACAACGAAGAGTATCGCGGCCTTATAAAGGGCTACATGCTCCGGCATAAGGTACTGCCGGGTATTACCGGCCTTGCTCAGATCAATGGCTGTCGGGGTGAAACCAAGTCTGTCGAAGACATGGAAGCGCGCATCATGTACGACCTGGAATACGTGCGCAACTGGACCCCGCTCGCAGACCTGAAGATTCTTTTGATGACGGTCGTGCGTATTTTCTACGACAACAAAGCTTACTAGCCCTACTGTTGCCGCCTGACCCGCGGGCCGCCGAGTCTAGCGACGGGAATCGAGCTCGTTTTCGCCGAAGCGCGCTATCAGGAACAGCGAAATCAGATTGGCATCATATTCTGCCGAGACGTCTGAATCACGCTGCAACCGACTAAGCCGTAATTCCGCAGCGAACACATTTGTGATCTGGCGTCGCGCCCGAATAGTCAGATCAATGTACTTGTCTTCACGCCCTGTTTCAAAGTCACGCAGCTCGTAATTGAATAGAGTACCTATGGTAGTTCGTGTCGCAGCATTCCAGTCATAGGAAACCGACAGGCCAGCACTCTCTTCCTCGCCCGCCATCATGTCCAGAAATTCACGCCGATCCGAGTAAACGCGAGCGGTAATCACTGAGCGCGCCAACTGGTAACTCGCCAGACCGGACAGCCGTTTTTGCAGAAAGGGCCGGGTATCGAGCGAGCCGAGATCAATCGTCGGGAAGCCCGGCAAAAACAAATCATCATTGCCGAGAACACCCGTGGATGTAGTCGGGTTTTCTTCGTATTCAAAGCTCAGTTCGCCGCGTGAACCGCGACGCACCCATGAGGCTTCCCAGGCGCTGCCGTAAAAGCGATCACCACCGCGAATCTCAAGACTCTGCAGATCGCTCGGCTCCCAGCGAAACCCGAGAAACCAGACAGACTCATCCAGGCCGCCCTGACTAATGTCTTCAAGAGCATCAGATTCCTGCCCGATCACACCGAGGAGCCGGACACGCGGACCAACCGGCACGCCGAGCTCGAACTTTGCCTGATCAAATTCAAACGTCTCGCCGGTTTCGAAATCTGTTTCTGTGTGGCTGCCGCGCAGGTCCCAGCTGATACCTGCTGCACTTTCCGGGCTACCGATCGCGGCGACAAATTCCACATTATCGGAATCAACCGGCACCAACGAGACGCCGGGGTCGGTGTTGCGGTACCTCACATCATACGCAGTCACCCGAACCAGGCTTTCCGCGAAACTGCCCCAGCTCCCGATGTGATAAGGACTGACACCAAAAATCGCGAAGTCCGTACGATTGTCGGTCGTGAAAAAGTTGCTGAATGCAGCACGCCCCTCCGTATCGACATTCTGCTGGTCGTAACGACCGAAAATATCGATGAAACCGGAGTCAGGCAGCGCTTCGATAGTGCCCAGTGCGCGGGCCAGGTTGAACTCCTCATCAAGATTGCCGTTGTCATCGAAGCGCAAAATCTGCATTTCGTAGTCGGCTTCAAGCGTTGCGCGGGGTGCTTCGACCGTCAGGCCGAGACCCGGGCGGAGTTCGGTTATCCACTCGGACTCTTCCCGACCAGGCTCGCCCAAGCCAACGTTATTGGTATAGGACTGACCCAGCTCAACGCGGGGCCGGAAATCCCAGTCTGCGGCCAGAATTGCGCCGGCAGGGAGCAGGCACGCAGCAACCCCGCTGAGCAGCCGGAGCATCGGCTCAGTCCCGCCTGCGCTTGCTACCGTAGTCGCTCTTGTAGTCACTACCGGAAGCTCTTTTATCTGCGTGTCGACCATAACCGTAACCTCCATAATAGTAACCACCGATAAACGGTTGCCGACTCTTGTTAAGAATCGCATTGATCGGTTTGTTCGGGTCGAGTTGACTGAGCGCTGCGCGCACTTCGTCGCGGGGCGTCGTGTTTTCTGCAACAACCAAAGCGATCTGGCCGACTGCCTGTGCAATCGCCTGAGCCTCGGTTGTTGCCAATATTGGCGGCGAATCAAACAGGATGATCCGGTCAGAGTAACGGCCCGACAATTCCTTGCAGAGGTCACGCATACGGCCACTGGCGAGCAATTCCGTGGTGTAGTCCGACCAGCGACCGGCCGGCAGCAGCACCAGCCCCGGAATATCTGTGTGAATCAATAACTTATCGAGAGGTATCTGATCATCGTCCAGTGCGTCCAGCAAACCGGGCTGATCGGCAACACCGAACAAACGGCTGATGTGCGGTTTCGCCACGTCACCGTCGACCAGCAACACGGTGCGATCACGTTCAGCCGCGAGGCTAAGCGCAAGGTTGATGCAGGTGTGAGTTTTCCCTTCGCCCGATACCGCGCTGCTTACCAGAATAAGATTACCGTCTTCGACAGCCGGAACGCCGATGCCGAAAGCATTGGCAATCAGCGGCCGCTTAATCAGTCGATATTCATCCGCGAGCTGGCGCTGGTATTTCTCCGGCGCGAGAAAACCTTCGTCTGTCAGGCGCTGCCGCTCTACTGCGATGATGCGGTCAGGCGCAACATTGTCTTGCGCAGCAATTGCGACAACTGCAGCGTCGTCGCCATCGGCGTTGTCACGAATCTCGCCAAGGGGCACCAACTTTTCCTGCTGGCCTTTCAAGCGGCTGAGTGCTTTCTCAACAAAGCTCACGTTATCGTCCTGTTTTACACTCACGCCAGCATATTCCGCGCGTACACGCTGATATCGGTGAGTGACATGAACGTTACACCAAACACGCCAAGCAGCAGTAAAAGCCCGACAGTGAACAGCAGCTCGACCCGCCTCAGTTCACTGGTTGCGCTCTTGGTCCATGTCATCGACACGGAACCCAGCACCGGTATGCCCAACTCCTGATAGATCGACCGGCCGGTAATAAACACGGGCCGCAACTGATGCAAAATAAACGCAACACCCGCGCCCGCACCGAGGGCGGCGACGAGAGCCAGCATCAGCAACATCTGGCGATTCGGCTCCACAGCAAACTCGGGCGCCATGGGCGGCTCAATAATATTGAACTCGATCTGCCGACCCTGCCGCTTGCGATCAATATCAAAACTAAGCAATTCGCGCCGCTCAAGCAGGCTCTCGTACTGCTCTCGCAACACTGTATTGTCGCGGTTCAGACCGGCCAGCTCTGCCTCCAGCTGCGGGGCAACTTCGACCTTGGCCTGCAACTCGGCAATACGCTGACGCAGATCGCGCTGCCGGCCCGCCAGCTGGTTGACCTGAATTTCGGCCTCTGTCAGCGCAATGCTGAAATTCTCGAGCACCGCGGCAGAGGTAGTACTGCTACTCAGCGGCCCCAGCTCCCTGCGACGTCTCTCGAGACGGGTGCTCAGTGAATCCAGAGTCTCCTGCGCTGTAATGACTGACGGGTGTGCGTCAGTGTAGCGAAGCCGTAACTCATCCAGCTGCCGCTCTGCCTGCAATACCTGATTCTCAAGCTCCAGCAGCCCGCCGGGCACCGCGTCTCCATCATTGTCCACGCTCGCACCGCCACGGAACCGCGCGGCCAGCGATGCACGTGTTTCTCGCGCGATGCGTAAATCGGTCGTCACCTGGCGAAATTCATCCTGCAGGCTCGCAAGACGATTAAAGAAATCACCCTCTGCACCGACCAACCCCGCATTACGCCGGCGAAAGTCGGCAACACGCGCTTCAGCTTCTTCGAGCCGGCGACGATAATCGTCAATCTGCTGGTCGAGAAACGAAAGCGCCTGAATGTCATCGCGGAGGTCGCCTTCAAGGGACTGTTGCTGAAACGAATCGAGCAATACTTGCACGACGTTCTCGGCAATATCACGGTCGGTGTCACGGTATGCGATCGTGTACAGATTGGCTTCGAATCCGCCACGCCCCACCTGCGCAACCTCAATCTGCTGTTGCAGGCCGGTGATCAGACGCTGAAATGCTTCGGCCGTTTCGGCACGCTGGTCGAGTGCGGTTTGTTCGGCGACCTGCTCAAGGTTGGGTGTCGACAGCAGCAGGCGACGCACGTACGCAACGCTGACTTCCGCATCGGCCCCGCGGGCGGATGCTGTAATCAACGGATCCCGGGTATCGACAAACACCTGCGCGCGGGCCTCGAACCGGTCGGGCACGGTCAGCGCGATGAAGATTCCGACCAGGCCGACCAGCCAGGCAGTCGCCATGGCGACCCAGCGAAACCGCCATGAGCCGCGTGCTTCGGTGAGTACGTGTTGCAGGGCCTGATCCACTAGAAACGGGCCTCAGGAATGATAATGACGTCGCCGGGCTGAATCGGAACGTTTTGTCGCATGTCACCACCGTTTAGCAGCGAGTTCAGCCGCAACGGCACCTCAATCTGACCATCGACCGTACGTCGCATTAACTTCGCACGATTACCCGCCGCGAATTCACCCAGGCCGCCAACCTGAATCATCACATCCAGTAATGTCATACCTGAACTGTACGCGAGCGCCTGCGGGTTGGCGGCCTGGCCGACGACACGCACTTGCTGCTGAAAACTGGGAGAAGCCGTATCCATGATCACGTTGACCGTGGGCTGGCGAATATATTCCGACAACACGACCTCCATATCGCGCGCCAGCGCGGTCGGGGTTTTACCGGCAGCGATCATATCCTCTACCAGAGGCGTGGAAATCTTGCCGTCCGGACGCACCGGTACCGTCGCTGACAAATCAGGGTGCTGCCAGACAAATACGTTCAGCACAGCGCCCGGCGCGATGATGTAGTCGGTCGTGGCTGCCGGGGGCGCTGCCAGCACATCTTCCGAATCCGACGACGTTGACGTTAGTCTGCTGCAACCGGTCACACCGAGTGCCGATGCCAGCAACGCAATGGCCAGCCATTTCAAAATCATAGCTCTCATACCTGTAATCCTTTAGCCGGAAGGCGACTCATCAGACGAACTGTAGCGCAGTTCGGTACCAGCAGGCGAACCTGCGGATACATTGTCAAATAGGCGTTGCAGGTTATCAGCAACCTGCTGCGCGGAAGCCCCGCTCAACATATCCATATGCTCTCCGCGAATCCGCACGACGTTCAGTTCAGGCGCATGCGCCTGCCACCCATATCCGGGCTCCGTGATCGGATTCCGCTCTGCCTGACAGAACAGCAGCGGCCCCTCCCAGGGCTCCGGGTCATAGGCACGGATGACGCGCAGGAACTCCGGATACACGGCCGGGGCGCGTTCTTTACCGCCGGTCGGCGCTTTGTCTGCCAGCTCGGCGGCAGCACGGCGCAGAGAACCAAGCGCATCACGGCGCAATTGCATGAGTCGCTTGCGGACCCAGCGCGTGACGTGTCGCACACCAACACCGGGGACAGCACTGTCCAGCAAGGCGAGGCATTCGACCTGTTCACCCGCCTCACGTAACCGGCACGCCACTTCATAAGCAATCACGCCACCGATAGAAAACCCGGTCAAACGATACGGCCCCTGAGGCTGCAGGCGGCGAATGACTTTCAGATACGCCTTGGCCATTTCCCGCAACGGCGGCAGCGGCCGCCCGCTCTTAAACAACTCCAGCTCTTCCACCGACAACAACCCATAAACACGGGTGTCTGCCGGAAAACACTCGGCAAGTTGCTGGTACATATCCATTCCGGACAGGCAGAACAGCGGCCTGCCGGTTCCCGCTTTCAGCAGGTAAGCGGCCGCGCCTCCCTGCAACTCGATATTACTCTCTTGCAGCGCGGCAGCCAGTGACGCCACTGTCGGATTCTGGAACAGCATGGGAAGCGTACAGTCGATAGCCAGATCCTGAGTCACAGCCTGCACCAGATTGACCGCGAGTACCGAGTGGCCGCCCAGATCAAAAAAGTTATCGTGCACGCCGACATCCTCGCGCTGTAGCACCGCGCGCCAAATCTGCAGCAACGCATGCTCGGGCGCGGACTCCGCCCGGTCCGCACCACTCTGTCGCGGGTCAGTCAGCACAGGAACCGGCAACGCGCGACGGTCAACCTTACCGTTAGGCAGCACCGGTATCTGGTCCAGCACAATAAAATGAGGCGGCACCATGTATTCAGGCAACCACTGCCGCAGATGCGCACGCCAGTCATCAGCTTGCGCCTTAGCTTTACTGCTCACAACGTAGGCGACCAGCTGCGGGCCGTGATACGGATCGCGATGTATCCGCACCAATGCCCGGTCGACCATATCGTGACGCAAAAGATGGGTTTCGATTTCACCCGGCTCGATTCGATAGCCTCGTAACTTGAACTGATCGTCAAAACGGCCGAGATGTTCCAGACGTCCGTCGCGGCGCCACCGGACCCGGTCGCCGGTGCGGTAGATTGCAGTGCCGGGAAACGCCGTTTGCTCACCGGCGGTCACAAATTGTTGTGCTGTCAGACCAGTAAGATTGTTATAACCCAGCGTCAGACCGCGGCCACCGACACACAGTTCACCCGGCACGCCGACAGGGCAAAGCTGACCCTTGTCATCAAGCACCTGCAGTGTGGTTGCGGCTACCGGATTGCCCAGCGAAATAGGCTCAATCACGGTGCGCGGAACACGCCAGCAACTCGACCAGACCGTCGTTTCCGTCGGCCCGTACATATTCCAGAGCTCACGGCACCGTTCCAGCAACTGACCGGCCAGATCCGCCGGCAATGGCTCGCCGCCCACGAGTGCTCTCAGGTCGGCCTTGCCCTGCCAACCTGCCGCGATCAGCATCTGCCAGCGCGACGGCGTTGCCTGCATCAGCGTGATGTCGTGCTCATCAAGCAAAGTTGCGAGCGCTGCGCCGTCAGATGCTTGTGTTTCGTTGGCGATGACAGTGCAGGCGCCGGCCGTCAGCGGCACCAGCATCTCAAGTATCGAGATATCAAAACCCAGTGTCGTCACCGCCAACACCCGGTCGGCGTCATCAATGCCCGGCTCGCGCCGCATCGTATCCACGAAGTTTTCGAGCGCGCGGTGAGGCACCACCACGCCTTTCGGTATCCCGGTCGATCCGGAGGTATAAATCAGATAGGCCGGATCCTCGCGCACCGGTTCGTGCGTCAGACCTGACGTCGGGTCAGAAGCGGCAGCGCCATCCGTGTACTCATCGGGACTATTAACCAACATCGTGCGTTCCGCAGGCCAACCCAGATAACGCGCGGTTTGCTCATCAGCGATAAGCAGATCAATGTTGGCATCCTGGGCCTGATACAGAAGCCGCTCACGCGGATAGGCAGGATCGAGCGGTACGTATGCTGCCCCGCTGCGCATCGTCCCGAGCAATACTTCCGGCAGCTTCGCGGAACGCGGCAGACACAGGCCGACCGTGCCGTTGACACCAACGCCCCGACGGCGGATGCCGTGTGCCATGCGGGTCGCGTTGGCGTCCAATTCCGCATATGTGCGTTGCTCATCACCACAGATCACGGCTGTAGCGGCCGGTCTTTGCTCAGCCTGTAAGGCGATCAACTCACTGACCGACCGCTGCCGCAACCCGTCGATACTGAGCCCTTCGCCCCACTGCCGCATGCGAGCGATGTCCTCATCACTCAGCAGTCTGATATCACTAATTAACGCCGAGGAGTCCGCGACAACGGCATCAAGAATACGCAGGTAGTGGTCCGCGAGACGCTCCATGGTTTCAGTTGCGTAAAGGCCCGTCGCGTATTCAAAAATAATCGTCGGGTCATACAGCGCATCCACACTCACCGTCAGGTCAAATTGCGCTGCACCGCGATCAAACTCCAGCCGTGACCATTCCAACTCTGGAAATTCGATGTCCTGTGCCGGTGTGTTAATCATATTGAACATGACATCGAACAGCGGCGACCGGCTGATGTCATGTGGCAGATCAAGTTCGCGCACCAGCAACTCGAACGGCAGGTCCTGATGCGAATACGCCTGCAGCGAAACTTCTTTGACCCGGCGCAGCGCTTCATCGAAGTCAGGGTCGCCCCTAAGATCGGTGCGGAATACCAGTGTGTTGACGAAACTGCCGATAAGATCTTCGCTGCTCAGCTGATGCCGGTTAGCGACAGGCACCCCAATCGCAATATCGGTATTCCCAGTGTGGCGTAAGAGCAGCACCTTCAGCGCGGCAATCAACACCATGCTCAGGCTGGCGCCGTGCCGCGCCGCAAACGATTGCAGACCGACGAGACGCTCGCTGCTCAGCTCCCGCCGCACCGACGCGCCGGCAAAGTCCTGCTGCATGCCGCGCGGATAATCCTCATTAAGCTGCAGTGGCTCGATGCCGTCGAGTTGACGGCGCCAGTAAGACAGCTGCTGTTCAAAGCGCTTGCCGCTAAACCATTGACGCTGCCACGCTGCGTAGTCGGCATATTGAAGCGCGAGCTCCGGTAACCCCGGTGCGCCGGGCTCAACTTCCTGCCGATACGCTGCTGCCAGTTCACGCCCCAGCACCGCACATGACCACTGATCAGCAATAATGTGGTGCATAACCCACAACAACACTGCTTCGTCGTCGGCGACACGAACCAGTGTCATGCGTAACAGAGGGCCTTGCGACAACCGGAATGCTTCGCTTGAAAGCCGGGTTAGCGTATCTGACAGCAGATCATCTCGCGGACCCTCGACAGCGCGCAAATCGACTTCGGCAATTCCGACAGGCTGCGCAGGAACAAGTTCTGCATACGGCCCTTCGGCCGTGGCCGCGAATACAGTTTGCAAAACCTGGTGGCGGTTGATGATGGTGTTGACAGCATTTTGCAGTGCGCTGAAATGCAGTTTGCCGCGCATTCGCAGAGCCAGCGGTACGTTGTACGCAGGGCTCTCGGGCGCCAGTTGGTGCATGAACCACATGCGCTCCTGCGTAAACGACAACTGCTGCTTATCACCGGGCACCGCCGGCGTTGCAGTTGCTGCCGCTGCAAATTCACCGGTCACAGGATCTGCGGCTATAACCCGACGCGCAAGCGCCGCCGGCCCGGGCGCTTCAAAAACCGCACGCACCGGCATTTCGATTCCGAATTGTGCGTTCAGGCGCGAAACAATTTGCGTGGCCAGCAAAGAGTCACCGCCCTGCGCAAAGAAGTCTGCGTCGGCCGACGGATTCTCAACGTCGAGTACATGAGCCCAAACCGATAACACACGCTGCAGTACCTCGTTGGGCACCTCCGGCTCGTCAGCTGCGCCCGCTGCAGCTTCCAGGCGTCGTTCTTCCAGCTCGCCGTTGCGATACTTCTGCAATGCTGCAGAACGTTGCGGTTTGCCGCTGGACGTACGCGGAAGACTGGCAGAACGCAGCGGCACCACTTCGTGCACGTCAAGTTCGAATTCCGCTGCGACGCGCTGTCGAACGGCCGCAATAATCTCTGCGGCTTTGTCGGGGGACGGCCGGCCGCGACACTCCACCAGCAGAACGACAGATTCCTGCCCGTTGTCACGGACGATACCGACAGCGATCACGCCTGCGGGGCGCACGGTATCGTGGGCTTGCTCCGCGCACAGCTCCAGATCCTGGGGATAGATGTTGCGGCCGTGCACAACCAGCATATCTTTGCGACGGCCTGTTACAAACAGCTCGCCGCTATGCAGAAAGCCGAGATCCCCTGTGCGCAGGTACGCGGATTCAGGTTCGTCAATAAGCCGCGCATCAAATGTGTCTTGTGTTGCCGTGGGATTATCGAGATAGCCACGACCGATGCTCGACCCGCGAACCCAGATCTCACCGACCTGATTTTCCCCGAGCAAACGACAGTCTTCGGGTTCCACGATGCGCACCGTGAAACCCGGCAGCGGCGTGCCGCAACTCACCAGTTCGGTTGCGCCCGCATCAGCAGGCTCAACGGTGACGACCTTGTTCTGCTCCAGTGCCCCTGCATCGACATGCAAACTTTGCAAGCCGTCACGCGACAAACTGACAACCAGCACTGCCTCGGCCAGTCCGTACGAGGGCGCGATCGACTGCGCGGCCAGTCCGTGCGGCGCGAACGCCGCTGTAAACTCGTCCAGCGTGTCACGACGCACCGGTTCCGCGCCGCAACTGACAACGCGCAACGAGCCGAGTGATGCAGTCCAGTCGCGCTTGCGCTCCAGTGCCTGCACACAGGCAGCGAACGCGAAGTTCGGCGCGCCCGTGTGGGTCACTCCGAACTTCGCGACCGCTTCCAGCCAGCGCAGCGGCTGACGCATGAAGCTTAGTGTCGGCATGATGTACGAGGTGACGCCTTTGCGCACCGGAAGAATCACTGCATGCACAAGTCCGTAGTCGTGAAACCAGGGCAGCCAGATAAGGCTGCGGTCACTCTCGACATCGACTTCGCCGATGCTGTCGAGCGCCTCTGCCTGCGCAATCAGCGCAGCATGGGTGATCTCGACGCCACGCGGGGCTGACGTGGAACCGGAGGTGTATTGCAGATAAACGAGTGAATCCGGATCCTGCGAAGGCGATAGTCGGTCAGATGCGTCGCCCGGGGCCGCCTCCTCCAGCAAGGCGGGCACGGTAGTCCATTCCACCGGAAGTGCAGGCTCGGCGGCAGTATCGATATGATCAGCAGTTGTCAGGGCCAGTTTGATGCCGGCATCGGCGACGATGCCTGCGAGGCGCGAGCGGGCGGCCTGCGACTGGGAACTGTCCGGTGCAGGGGCAGGAACAGGGATAAGCCCGGCCATGATGCACCCCCAGAATGCCTGAATCGCGTCTGCGCTGTTGTTGAACGCCAGCAGTACAGGCTCGCCGGGGCTCGCATGTTGCAGCAGCGCCTGTCCGACCAGATCGGCCGTTTCTGCTAACGCGGCGAAGGACAGCGAGTGTTCAATGTCGAGTTTGTTATCCAGCAACACAAATGCTGCCCGATCCGGGCACGCGCGCGATTGCTTCTGCAGCAAAGCTGCCAGCGTTTCACAGGTTGCGGTCGCGTCTGCGTGGGACAATGCAGTTGACGTGTTCGACTGCTCCACGCCATTACTCCGATCTGAGCACGGTTAGAGGGTTCCTAAAGATTTTCAGTTCGACCAGAGCATGCGCGCCGAAGTTCTGCGATTACTTCTTGCTGTTGGACAGAAGGGGCACGTTGACTCCTAAATATATACAAGTATCGGATGCCATACGGGAATTCGCCACAATGCCAATTGCGGAATGTGGCCTAATACCAGCGTTAAGTTTAATCCCTTCGCGGGCGCGGCACAGCCCGGAAGCGCATACGGGGCGGGCAAATGCACGAAAGCCGAGAGAAAAGACCGCCACAGCAGGCCTTTCGTCAGAAACCGGGCCAACAGCGGTATATTCCGGGCCTATGACTTCCCTGAGACACGTGCGCTTTTTTTTGACGCTCTGCCTGTCACTGGCAATCCCGTCCGTGTCGGCAACCGAACTGCGAGTGGCCGTTGCCAGTAATTTCGCACGCACCGCCCAGCAGCTCAGCGCGATGTTCACGGAAGCAAGCGGTTACCGGGTCAGCCTGTCAGCAGGGTCCACCGGCAAGTTATACGCACAGATTATTAACGGGGCGCCCTTCGACGTGCTGCTCGCTGCTGACACGTTGCGCCCCGAAAAACTTGAAGCATCCGGCGCTGCGCTGGCCGGCAGTCGCTTCACGTATGCACGTGGTGTGCTGGTGGCCTGGAGCAGCGATGCAGACCTGATTGACAGTAATGCGGGGCTGCCCGAGATCGGCTTCCTGCGCCGCATCGCGATTGCCAATCCGCAACTCGCGCCTTACGGCCAGGCAGCAGAGCAAACACTGCGTGCGCTCAGTTTATGGGCGGAAGCAGAACCGAAACTTGTCCGTGGCGAAAGTATCGGTCAGACCTATCAGTTCGTAGCGACGGGCAATGCAGAACTTGGATTTATTGCACGCTCGCAATTATCAAGCGATACCGGCAGTTACTGGGTAGTGCCCGGATCACTTTATCAGCCGGTGGATCAGCAACTGGTCGTACTTAACGGTGCGGATGCCGCGCTGGCTTTCGCCAACTTCTTACGCAGCGCCGCCGCGCAGGACGTTATCCTGGCGTCCGGCTATCTGCTTCCAGAGGACTGAGTTTGCCCGATACCCATGATATCGGTGCGCTGATCACCACGCTGCAACTGGCGGGCCTGAGCACCGCGCTGCTGCTGCTGCTCGGCACTCCGCTGGCATGGTGGCTTGCGCACACCCGCTCAGCTTTCAAACCGGTCGTTGACGCGTGCGTCGCGCTGCCGCTGGTGCTGCCCCCGACTGTGCTCGGCTTCTATCTGCTGTTGCTGCTCGGTGCCGAAGGCCCGCTGGGAGGCCTGATGGTTAAGCTGGGTGGTCAGCCTCTGGCATTTACCTTCGCCGGACTGGTCATCGGCTCAGTCATATATTCACTGCCGTTCGTGGTGCAGCCGCTGCAGGACGCGTTTCGCCGCATCGGCGAACGGCCTATCGAGGTCGCGGCGACGCTCGGCGCCGGACGCACCGACCGCTGGCTCAGCGTCATTTTGCCGCTGGCCCGACCCGGCTACATCACAGCCGCCGTGCTGGGCTTCGCTCACACACTCGGCGAGTTCGGGGTGGTCTTAATGATCGGCGGCAACATACCCGGCTCAACACGGGTTCTTTCAATCGCGATCTATGACCATGTCGAAACGCTCGAGTACGGCAAAGCACATGTACTCGCGGGACTGTTACTCGTGCTTTCGTTCACCCTGTTGTTCGGCGTGTACGCGATCAATCGCCGCTTTGTCATCGGCCGGGTTGCGTCATGAGAGTCGCGTCATGACCGTCGCCGTTGATCTGCAGCTGCGGCGCGGCCTGTTCAGGTTGCGCGCCCGTTTCGAAGTGCCTGCTTCGGGCGTGACGGCAATCAGCGGGCCCTCGGGCGCGGGCAAGACCAGCTTGCTGCGCGCAATCGCCGGGCTGGAACGCGGGCGCGGGCTGGTCAAGGTTGGCGAGCAGGTCTGGCAGGATGCGCAGCAGTTTATACCTGTGCATCAGCGCGGCCTCGGCTACGTGTTTCAGGAGGCCAGCCTGTTCGCACATCTGGATGTGCGCGGCAATCTTGAATACGGCCTGCAGCGACGCGCTGCTCAACCAAAGCCTGAGGAGTTCGCAACCACGGTTGAGCTGCTCGGTTTGAGCGATTTACTGACCCGCAGCACGGCAAATCTTTCCGGCGGCGAACGGCAGCGCGTCGCGATCGGCCGGGCCCTGCTGGCGGGTCCGCGCATTCTGCTTATGGATGAACCGCTGGCGGCGCTGGACCGGCGCCACAAACAGGAATTACTGCCGTACCTGGAAACACTGCATGATGAGTTACAGATTCCCGTGCTTTACGTTAGTCATTCGCCCGACGAGGTTGCCCGGCTCGCCGACCATCTGTTGCTGATCGACCATGGCAACGTAGTTGCATCCGGGCCCACGGCAGAAGTGCTGACGCGTCTTGATCTGCCGGCCGCCCATGAAGAGGATGCGGCCGCGGTTATCACCGGCACCATCACTCGCTACGACGACGATTATTCACTGTGCGAAGTTACGTTCGGTGAGCACACACTTTTCGTCCCGTCTCCGCCGCGCGCGACAGGCACGACACTGCGGCTGCGCATTCTGCCGCGTGATGTCAGCCTGACGCTGCACCCCCAGCAGGACACCAGTATCCTCAACATACTGCCGGTCAACGTCACCGCTGTGGCCGCGAAACCGGACTCGCGCTGCCTCATTGGCCTTGAAGTCGGCGGCCAGCAACTGCTGGCGCAGATCACCCGCAAATCGGCGGACGCGCTGCAACTTGCGCCGGGAAAACGCGTGTACGCACAAATTAAAACCGTGGCGCTGCTGAGTTAGCGGGCTCAACCATGCAGGCCGATGTCGTACAGATCCCCCTCAGCCAGCTGGCGCTGGCCTTTATTCCGGTCGTCATGCTGCTGTACATCATGTATCGCTGGTCGGCGTCTCCTGCCCAGGGCCTGTACGCCATTGCCCGTATGCTGCTGCAGTTGATACTGATCGGCTACGTGCTGACTTTTTTGTTTGCTACCGATACGCCGGTGCTGGTCATTGCGATGCTCTGCGTCATGCTCGCGGCCGCCAGCTGGATCGCGATACGACCTCTGCGCGATATCGGCAGTACGGGGCGTCACCTGACTTACGTACTGGTCGCGATCGGCAGTGCGGGCGGATTAACACTCGCACTCATCACACTACTGGTGCTGAATCCGGACCCCTGGTTTGAGCCGCGCATTGTTGTCACGCTGGGCGGTATGATTTTTGCCAGCGCAATGAACGCCGTCAGCCTGGCAGCGGAACGGTTTGCCGCAGAGCTCAGCGGCGGCGCGGTATCCGATACTGCGCGACGGAATGCGTTTCAGGCTGCCCTGATCCCGTTACTTAACTCACTGTTCGCGGTCGGCCTCGTATCGCTTCCCGGGATGATGACCGGGCAGGTCCTGTCCGGCATCGACCCGCTTGTCGCGGTGCGCTATCAGATTATGGTGATGTGCATGCTCACAGGCGCCTCCGGCATTGCTGCCGCGATCTATCTGACGCTCGCTGCACGCAAACGTGAACCGGAGTAGTCTGCTTCCGGGCCTCCTGCTGGTATGCTGTGCGCATACACGGATGTAGATCAGAGACGCATACAGGCAAGCTAAGACATGAGCCGGGATTCTCTGCGGGATGAAGTTGAAAAAAGACTGCCCAACTGGCGCAGTTGGTACCCGAGTGTGTTTCATGCTGCTGAAGACCTCGGCATCATCCGCGCGCAGGTCTGCGACCCCAACAGCCTGAATTTGTCGAACCGTCACTCAGGAATTCAGAACCAGGCTCGCGAAGCACATCGCGAACAATGGGGCGGTCACGAAAATCTGAACCGCGACAAGTAACGTACCGGTGACGTGGCACGTTTACATTGTCGAGTGCGCCGACGGAACTCTGTATACCGGCATCACGACTGACATTGATGCGCGTCTTGCAACCCACAATGCTGGCAAGGGCGCACGCTACACCCGCAGCAGACGTCCGGTACAGATGGTTTACAGCGAAGCGGCAGCAGACCGGAGCGCTGCATCCCGACGCGAAGCGCAATTAAAAACCCTGAGCCGCAGCGAAAAACTCGCGTTGATCTAGATCACAGTCACTGCCAGTCACTGCACTTCTGCAGCCAAACCGCAGAACAGTCATCTGCCGGTTCGATAGAGTGCCGCCTGCATAATTTTGGGTTAGGGTACCCACACTGCTAAGTGAGGAGCGCCATCGTGGCAAAAGAAAAAAATCCCGCGACAGAACCAACCGTCGCAAGCAATGAATTCGACACCCATACGAAACAGCAACAGGATCTCTCGGCCGGCATCGTTTCGCGCCGGAGCTTTCTCGCCGCAGGCGCCGGCATGGCGGCGGTGGGCTGCGAAAGTTTAGGTTCTGCGCAAACGCGAATCGCCGGTGCTGAAGCCGCCGCGAGCAAACGCCGCGCGACCGCTCCCAAGGCACCGTATGACACGCTTCGTGAGTACGTCGCAGCACTCGAGGCTCACGACCTTGTTTTGCGATTCGACCGGGTCAATCAGGATGAGTACGAAGCCACGGCTATTGTTTATGCGCTCATCGATAAATACGGATGGTATGAAGCACCCGCTGTGTTGATTGAGAACGTCAAACAAAATGGCCAATGGATCAAAGGCCCGATCATTATTAACCACATGGGGCACTGGGAGACGGAGTGCATCATGTTCGGTCTTGAGCCCGTGAAAGGCGACAGCCGCGCAAGTTATCGCAAGGCGCTGGACTACACCCGCGACATGCTGGTCGACGGCCAGATTCCGCTAATTCCGCCTGTAGAAGTCAGCAACGACCAGGCGCTGTGCAAACAGGTTATCGACACCGGTGATGATATAGACCTGACGCAATTCGCTTTTATTCAAAGCAACCCGGCCGACGGCGGACGGTACGTCAACACAGGTTCGGTGTTCACGACTGACCCCGAACTCGGCATTAATTACGGTACATATCGCTGTCAGATGCGCGGCCCGAAAATACTCGGCGTGAATCCCGAACCGAATCAGACCGGCTGGCGCATGCTGATGGCAGCTAAAGAACGAGGCGAGGAATACGCGCCTGTCTCGATCGCTGTCGGACAGGATCCGGCGGTCTGGACAACCAGCGGTTCGAAAATTGCACCACGCGGATTCGGCAAGAAGATCAACGCCGTGGACGAACTGGCTGTCGCCGGCGGCCTGCGCGGCAAAGCGATAGAGATGGTGAAGTCCGAGACCAACGACATCATGGTGCCGGCTCACTGCGAGATGGTCATTGAAGGCCGGGTGCCGCTGAATGAGCCGGGGCTGCCGGAAGGGCCCTTCGGTGAAATGTACGGCTATCTTGGCCCGCAGAAACCCGAGAACTTCTGGATGGAAATCACTGCCATTACGTACCGGAAAGACCCCTGGGTGATGAATCAGTTTACCGGTGCGACCCGCGGCTACGTGACGGCCCCGATCAGCTCGATCTTCAATGAATCATTTGCCAGGATGATTCCGGGTCTGATCGAAATCAATCAGGTCGTCGACACCACGGGCTGGGGCATTGCCCGCATCAAGAAAACCAAACCGGGCCAGGGGCTGAAGGTCGGCAAGCAGATCGCCAGCATCATTCCACTGTTTAAAGTCATGGTCGTCGTAGACGAGGACGTTGACCCGCTCAACTGGTACGAAGTGGGTCTGGCGATGGGCGCGCGGATGACGCCGGCATCGTCAACGACCGTGATTAAAGGTCGTGGCATGCCGCTTGATCCGAGCACGACAGACCGCGGCGCCAGCAGCAGCAAGCTGGTCATCGACGCGACCCGTCAGTGGCCGGAAGAAGGCGGACCTGAGGAATACCCTGAACTGAACCGCGCCCTGCTCGAAGAACAGGCTCCGGAATCCTTTGATCGGGTGGAAGACAAGTGGGGCGATGTGATTGCCACTTGGGGCAAGCGCGACTACGTCTAAGTAATCCACATTTTGCATCAACGACTTAGGGCCCTGCGTTAACGCAGGGCCTTTTTTGTGCCACACAGATTTTATGTAAAAACCGGGGCGATCCTGTAACGCCCGGTTCTGATCTGCTAGTGTGATCGGGCGCCGCAAGGGGCAACTAATAACTAATCAGGCGGTATCTGCACCGCCATGCGGCCCTGGCATCAGGGCGCACCGGGGACACGAGGAAGTCACGTGAAGAAAATTTTAGCCGCCGGCCTGCTGGTTGCCAGTCTGTCCGCTCATGCCGTCGATTACGAAGTTCAGTTACTGCAGTCACTGTCAGCGGGTGGTGACAGCCTTGCGTATGGCCTTAACGACAACGGCACCGTGGTCGGGCAATCGTTCAACTCGACGACCGGTCAAAATGAAGCCGCGGTCTGGACCAATGGCGTCGTTGCCTCGCTTGGCGTCAAAGGGCTCGCGCGAGCAGTCAACAACAGTGGAACGGTCGTCGGCGAGACCGGTGATGCGTTTCTCGGCTTTCCGAATGGCTATGCCTTCTCCTGGAGCGGCAGCGGGCCCGTCACCGACCTCGGCACTATCAATGATGGTCTTTATTCAGGCGCCTACGACATTAATGATTCCGGCGTCATTACCGGCTTCTCCTGCACCAACCCGACTGCGGCCTGTGTGTTTCAGTCGCACGGCTTCCGCTACGACAGCGGTTCCATGACGGATCTGGGCGCCGTCAGTGTTTACAGCGGCTACAGTCGCGGCCATGGCATTAATGACAGCGGCGAAATCGCCGGCCGCGGCTCGCTGGTGAACTTCATCGACAGCGATAAGCACATGGCTTACTGGGACTCGAGCAACAACCTGACCTCAGTCATTAATCCGAACGGCACATACAGCACGGCACAACAAATCAACAACAACGGCATCATTGTCGGTAACGGCTTTAACGCGACCGGCGATATGCGCGGTCTGGTGTGGGATTCGAATTTGAATGTGACGCAATTGATGGGCACCTTCGGCGGCGCACAGAGCCGCGCCTGGTCGATCAACGACATCGGCACGATCGTCGGCTTTGCACGTGACAGCAGCGAGGCCAATCGTGCGATGGTGAGTTACGATGGCGGCGCCACGCTGGTCGACCTGAACTCGGTCGCGCTCGACCTGAGCGGCTGGCAGAGCCTTGACGTCGCGTATGACATCAATGAGAACGGACAGATTGTCGGCATCGGCACGCTGACTGACGGTACGCAGGGCGCATTCCTGCTAACGGCCGTTCCGGTGCCTGCTGCAGTCTGGCTGTTTGTCTCGGCGTGTGCTGCGCTGTTCGGCTTCAGGCGGTCAGCGCGCTGAGAAATTCGGCCGGATCCTCGCCGGTCTCAAGCTTCTCAACCAGTGCAGATCCGACAATCACGCCGGCGGCGTGCTTGCCGAGTAGCTTCACCTGATCCGTATGACGCACGCCGAAACCGGCGCAGACGGGCAGGTCTGTGTGTGAATTGACGGCATCCAGATAGCTCGTAACTTCCGGTGGCAACTCAACATCACCACCGGTGGTGCCGGTGATCGTCACTGCATATACAAAACCCTGGCTGCCTTTACACAGCAGTTCCAGCCGGTCATCCGGTGTCGCCGGCGACACCAGCTGCACCAGCGCCAGACCCTCCGCGTCGAGCGCAGCGCGAAACTCCGCACTTTCCTCCCACGGCAGATCGGGAACAATAAAACCGCACACACCCGCCGCCGCGCTGTCCGCCACGAGCTTCTCGAACCCGTAGGTGAGCAGCGGATTCAGATAGCTCATCAGTACGACCGGCGCACCGATATCGCCAGCGGCGCGTAATTCGCTGAGTATCCAGCGCAGACTGACACCGGCCGCTATCGCTGCATGACTCGACCGCTGAATCGTAACGCCGTCAGCCATCGGGTCCGAAAAAGGTACGCCCACTTCGATCACGTCACCGGCGATCGCAATTTGTTTCAGCGTGGCGATGAATGCATCTTTGTCCGGATAGCCGGCCGTGATGAACGGCACCAGCGCCGGGCGGCCGCTATCGACAGCTTCCTGCAATGCGAGAGAGATCTGATCGCGCGGTAACGTGCTCATGAACGCCCTGCCCCGCGATTCGGAATGTGTTGTGACAGCGTCGGCATATCTTTGTCACCACGACCGGACAACCCGATAAGTATGCGTTTGCCGGGATTCTCCTGCGCCCACTTGCGCGCACCGGCAAAGGCGTGCGCAGTTTCCAGCGCGGGCAGAATTCCTTCCGCCGCACAGCACTCCTGCAACGACTCCAGTGCTTCCGTATCGGTCGCGGATTTGTAGCTGACCCGACCGATCGTTTTCAGCAGTGAATGCTCCGGCCCGACACCGGGATAGTCGAGCCCGGCAGACACCGAATGGGTTTCCTGGATCTGCCCGTCGTCGTCATACAGCAACACCGAATAACTACCGTGCAGCACGCCGGGTTTACCGGTAGCCAGTGTGGCTGAGTTCTCACCAAGATCGGCACTTCGTCCGCCGGCTTCCACGCCGAGTAACTCTATGGACTCATCACCCAGCAACGGGTGAAACAAGCCAATCGCATTGGAACCGCCACCGACACAGGCGACGGCTACGTCAGGCAACTCACCGGTTTGCTGCAGCATCTGCGCACGCGCTTCGGTACCGATGACCGACTGCAGGCGCTGCACGAGATACGGATACGGGTGCGGGCCCACTGCGGACCCGAGCAGGTAGTAACTGCGATGCGGGTCGGCAACCCAGTTGCGGAAGGCCTCGTCAATCGCAGCCCGCAAGGTCTGGTCACCGCTCTCCACCGCAACCACTTCGGCACCGAGCTGGTACATGCGATCAACGTTCGGTGCCTGTCGCTGTATATCAATCGCGCCCATGTACACGGTACAGGGCATACCGACCCGGGCACATGCGGCTGCCGTCGCCACCCCGTGCTGACCGGCGCCGGTTTCGGCGATGACGCGCTCCGCGCCCATTTCCTTTGCCAGCATTGCCTGGCCCAGCGCATTGTTTATTTTGTGCGCGCCGGTATGCGCGAGATCCTCGCGCTTCAGATACACCTCTGCACCCCAGCGTCGCCCAAGCTCCGGCGCCGGCGTCAGCGGGGTCGGCCGGCCGACCCAGGTGCGCAGCTGCGTGTCCAGACGCGCCATGAACTCATCGTCGCCCAGATAACGCTCGATCTCTCCGGCCAGGCGCCTGAGCGCAGGCACGAGTGTTTCCGGTGCATAACAGCCGCCGAAAGGTCCGTAGCGCCCCTGTTGATCGGGAAGTTGGTTGTTGACGAGCAGCTTCAGGAGTTCCTGACCCTGCTGCGGTGATATTTCAGCCTGCATGGCTTTTCTCTGCTTCTTTGGCCGCCTTTATGAAGGCGGAAATTCTACCCGTATCTTTGACGCCCGGGGCGGTCTCAACGCCACTGCTCACGTCTACGGCCCAGGGTCGAACCTGAATGATGGCCTCACGCACGTTGCCCGGATTCAGCCCCCCAGCCAGCACCACGCAGGTTTTGCGGGCTACCTGAGCCGCCCGCTCAAAATCGGGCCGTTGGCCGACACCGCTGCGCGCTCCCTCAAAAACCACATACTCCGGCCAGTCGATATCGGCCTGCTCGTAGTCGGTTGCGCCATCATCGCGATAAACCGGAAGGCAGCCGATCGACTCCGGAATGTCGAGCGCCGCAAAATCTTCCGAGTCGGTTTGCAGCCAGTCAGGTTTGAACACGTCTCTGACCGCATTCCATTCTTCAGGATCAGGGTGGAGCATTACCGCAACCTTCACAACATGTTGCGGTACATATTCTGCAAGCTCGGCGGCCTGCTCCGGTGTAACCCGACGGGGCGATTCGGCGAACACGAAGCCCACCGCATCCGCGCCGGCATCAACAGCGGCGCGCACCGCGGCGGGTGTCGTTAAACCACAAATCTTCACGTGCATGACGCCGCACCTCCGCTCTTGCGTATCGCGGCAATCGCAGACGCCGGCTCACCACTGCGCATTAACGCCGTCCCAACCAGCGCAATCCGGTAACCCAGTGCTGCCAGCTCAGCAGCCTGTGCCGGTTCTGTGAGGCCGCTTTCCGCAACCAGCGGAATGTCGGCCGGCAACAGGGGCGCCATGCGGGTGAAGTGACTGAAGTCCACCTGCAGCGTGCGCAGATCCCTGCAGTTGACGCCCAGCAGATAGCGGCAGCGACCGTCGGTCACCGCATCACCCGCGCGTGCCAGCACGGGAAGACACCGTTCCAGATCCGCTTCGTCAAACACCTCAACCAATGCAAACATGTCGAGCTCCAGCGTGGCCGCAAGCATCGCTTCCAGCTGATCAGCATCAAGCATCGCGGCGATCAGCAATACGCCGGACGCTCCGGCCAGTCTCGCTTCGCGCACCTGATACCGCGACACCAGAAAATCTTTGCGCATCACCGGCGTCGCGCCGGCCACAGCCACCACGGCCTGCAAATCGTCCAGACTGCCGGCGAAACGTTCGGGCTCCGTCAGCACCGACAAAGCCGCCGCACCGCCCTCGATATAAGCTGACGCCTGTTCGGCCGGCGAATCCAGTCCGTCGTCGAGCTTGCCCTCTGCCGGCGACAGTTTTTTCAGTTCCGCAATGACGCCAAAGCCGACATCCACATGCAGCGGACGCGCAGCGTCGACGCACAGCAATTGTGTACGCAGCTGGGCATCACTCAAACGCGCGCGCGCTGCCGCATCCCGCTCGCGGCTCGCTGCTGCCATACCCAGCAGGAAATCACTGTCCGCTGCCGTACCCACGGGACTAGCCGAGCGACTCACTGAATGCACGCAACTGATTCAGCAGCTTTTCAGTATGGCCGTCTTTGATCGCCGCATGCGCCGCCGCAATACCGTCCGCAAGATTCTTCTCGCGGCCTGTCGCTTCGAGCAACAAACCGGTATTCAGTGCGAGCGCATCCTGATGTGGTCCGCGATCCCGCCCGAGCAAAACTTTCTCAAGCTCGGCTGCGTTATGTGCGGCATCTCCGCCGGCAAGATCTTCCGCGGAACATCGTGATACACCCGCGTCACGCGGATCACGGACTTCACGATGCACCCGGCCCTTCTGCACGTCGAACAGCTCGAATTTGCCGACCGGGGTTGCCTCATCCCAGCCCGGCTCGCCGTGCACGACAAATACCCGCTTGATATGCGCCATGCCGGCGAGACTTTCCGCCATGAGCTGCGCCATCTTCGGGCTGTAAGCACCAATCACACCGTACGGCGGCGCCGCCGGATTGGTGAGCGGCCCGAGTATGTTGAACACGGTACGCACACCCATGGCCGCGCGTACCGGCGCAATGTGTTTCATCGCCGGGTGAAACACCTGCGCGAAGAGAAACGTGAAATTCGTGTGGGTCAGACAGTCCGCGGCTATCTGCGGATCGCCGGGCAGCGTGATGCCCAGTGCTTCCAGCACATCGGCACTGCCTGATTTGCTCGATACGGAACGGTTACCGTGCTTAATCATCGGTATGCCGCATGCGGCGGCCAGCAACGCCGTTCCCGTCGAGATGTTCAGACTGCCGGACGCATCGCCCCCGGTGCCCACACTGTCGGCGGCATCATCACCGGTTCGCCCCGGAAACGGCCGGGCCAGTTCACGCATGGCGTTAGCGAAACCGCGAATTTCGTCCGCGGTTTCCCCGTTGGCACGCAGCGCCGCAAGCAATGCGCCCGCACGTGCCGGCTCCAGTTCTCCCGTCGCCAGTATGCGCATGGTGTCGCCGGCCTGCGCCTCTGACAGGTGCTTGCCGTCCAGCAGCTGCTCCAGCAAAGCCCTCGAATCATTGGTCATGACTTGGCTCCCGCCGATAACGCAAGAAAATTACCCAGCAGCTGATCGCCATCGGGCGTCAGCACACTCTCCGGATGAAACTGCACACCTTCAACCGGCAGTTCGCGATGCCGTACGCCCATGATTTCACCATTGTCTGTGCGCGCGGTGACGTGCAGCACGTCCGGGATACGCTCACGATTGGCGGCCAGCGAATGATAGCGCCCGATTTCACACGGTTGCGGCAACCCGGCGAATAGCCCCTTGCCATCATGCTCGATCAGCGAGGTTTTGCCGTGCATCAGTCGCTGCGCGGAAATAATTTCCCCACCGTAATGCTGCACGAGGCTCTGATGACCGAGGCACACGCCGAGCACCGGCAATTCATTTTCGAACGCCGCGATCATCGCGAGCGAGACGCCGGCATCATCCGGCCGGCCCGGACCGGGCGAAATCACCAGATGCGTCGGCTGCAGCGCGCGCGCCTGATCAACGGTGATCTGATCATTACGATGGACGATCACCTCGGCACCCAGCACCAGAAATGCCTGCACCAGGTTGTAGGTGAACGAGTCGTAGTTGTCGATCAATAAGACTCGCTGGGAAGATAATCCGCCGGTACTCACAATCCTTCCTCTGCCATCGCCAGCGCCCGGCGCAAGATTTCACTCTTGGCCAGCACCTCGTTGTATTCGTATTCGGGCGAACTGTCCGCAACGATGCCGGCGCCGGCCTGATAACTGTAGTTATCGCCCTGAAACACCAGCGTGCGGATAGTGATCGCCTGATCCATGTCGCCGTTGGCGCCAAAATAGCCCACAGTGCCCGCGTAGAGCCCGCGACGCTGCGGCTCAAGTTCATCAATAATTTGCATGGCACGCACTTTCGGTGCCCCCACCAGCGTGCCGGCCGGGAACGCTGCTGCGAATAATTCGTACGCGTCGCTGTCATCGCGTAACTCACCCTGCACACCGCTGACGATGTGCATGACATGACTGTAGCGTTCAACCGACTGGTAGGGCCCGACGTGCACGCTGCCGCCCTTGGCCACCCGGCCGAGATCATTGCGCGCCAGATCGACCAGCATGACGTGTTCGGCCAGTTCTTTCTCGTCGGCCAGCAGTGAGGCTTCGTTAGCGCGATCCTCTTCTGCATCCTTGCCACGTGGCCGGGTGCCGGCAATAGGGCGCAGCGAAGCGGTCGAGCCGTGCAGACGGACCAGCGCTTCCGGCGACGACCCCACGACCTGAGTGTCACCGAGATCAACGAAAAACATATACGGGGACGGATTCAACAGCCGCAATGCGCGATAGCACTCAAAGGGCTGCAGTGTATGTTTGCCCGCAAAGCGCACCGACAGCACCAGTTGATAGACATCGCCGCTGGCGATGTATTGTTTCGCCCGCTGGACACGTGCCTTAAATTCTTCACCACTGAGGCTTTGCGTGGCGCTTTCGTAACTCCCGCCCTGCGCAGCGGGACGCGGGCCGGCCAGCAGCTCCCGCACCTGCGCGCGCAACGCCTGCCGCTCCGGCTCACTCCCGGAATGCAGTAACGCAATACGCCGGCTCAGATGATCGAACACCAGCATGGATTCGACGCCCAGATAGGCAGCCTCCGGCGGCACCGGCCCGGCATAGTCGGCCGGTGGATGTTCCAGACGCTCGAAATAGCGCACCGTGTCGTAACCGGCGACGCCCACCAGGCCGCCGGTTAAGGGCAGCCCCTCGACCTCCGGCAGCAACCTTGGTGCGAGCTGTTGCGCATCACGCAACGCCGCCAGCAGTTCATGCTGATCTGCAGGCCGCGGCAATTGTTTGTCGGCATAGCGCATGCCCTGCTCATCCAGCCGGAACTCGAGCGCGTCACCGAAACCCAGGAACGAATAGCGGGCCAGGTGCGTGCCCTTCTCCACACTTTCAAGCAGAAAGCGCGGCTGCAGAGGGCCGAGCTTGAGATACGTGGAAACCGGCGTATCCAGATCGGCAGCGATGTCAAAAGGCGATTGCATGATTAATAAATTTTTCCGGAACCTGTAACAAAAAACCCATCACCGTAGCTACGGAGATGGGTTTTCAGGTCAGCGACGCGCAGGAACTAGCCGGACACCCTCTCCGTAGAAGATTGCCCCCACCACCAGTTCTGATTGCCGATCGCGATAGTCATGGCGATGGATTATTGACTTGCGGGTGCCGTCGGTCAAGTGCACCGCTCACAAGGCCTGCGGCCGGGCATGTCGTCGCAGCGACTTGGGGTTCGGAGCAAGAGGACATGCCCGGCCGCAGGCCTTGACACGGTTAGATGTCGTACAGCATCGGCAACACAAACGAGAATGTCAGCCACATGATCGCCGTCAGCGGCAGCCCAACCCTCAGGAAATCCGAGAAACGGTAGCCGCCGGCCGACATGATCAGCAGGTTGGTCTGATAGCCGATCGGGGTCGCAAAGCTCATATTGGCGCCGAAGATGACGGCCAGCACAAAGGGCTCCGGTGAAACGCCCAGCTGAAAGGCCACGCTGATCGCAATGGGGGTGCCGATGACGGCTGCCGCATTGTTCGACACCACATTGGTCAGGAAAATCATCAGCAGCATCATGCCGCTCAGTGTCATCGCCGTCGGCAGGTCACTGGTCGCTGCCACAAACAATTGCGCGATGTATTCCGCACCACCGGTCTGCTCCATCGCGGTGCCGAGCGACAGACTGGCCACGATGATCATGATGACCGGAATATTCAATGAGTCGCCCACATCGCGCCAGCGCAAACATCCCGTCAACAGCATCGCAACCACACCGACCAGCGATGACACAGAAATCGGCAACAGCTGAAACGCAGCGGCGCCGACTACGAGCAGCATGATGGCCAACGCCGTGTTGGCGCGATCCGTGTGAGGCAGGTCGGTGGTGCCGTCGAGCACGAGCATCGTGCCGCTGCCGCGCAATTCAGCGATGGCCTCTGCCGAGCCCTGCATCAGAATCACATCGCCCGCACGCAAGCGGGTCGACTCGAGCTCGCCTGCCACGTCCGAAGTCGGCCGCGCCCGATGTATCGCCAGCGGTACAAGACCGTAGCGCTGACTGAACTGACTGACATTCAGCGTCCGGTTATGCATGGGCGAACCGCGGGTAATCACAACCTCCGCCAGCTGTTGCCCTTCGGTCTGCGCCAGCGGCTGCTCTTCGGTAACCGGGTGCTCAACGTCTGTTTCGTTGTACAGCGTGGCCCCCAGCAGCTGCTCGTATTCCTTGAGGCGATCCGCCGTATCACTGACGTAGAGTCGGTCACCGGCCTGCAACACCACGGACGGCAAGCGGGTCACCGACAGGTTGTCTCCCCGCTGTAACCGTTCGAGACGCATGCGGTTCTCTGTTTTGGCGCGCACCTCTGTCAGCGTCTTGCCGTTCGCAAAGCTGTCTTCGTTGACGAACAGCATCGCCTTGAAGACACGAGGTGCCGTGTCGGCCATCGGCGGCGTTCGTTCAGGCAGTAATTTGGGGGCAACCAGCCAGAGAAACAGAATGCCCGGGATCGCTGCCATCGCCACCGGCAACGTAAAGTCGAACATGTTGAGCTTCGGCATGTTCTGTTCGGCCGCGATACCGACGACCAGAAGATTAGTCGAGGTACCGATTGTCGTCGCCATACCGCCGATCAGTGTTGAGAGCCCCATGGGAATCAACACGCCGGAGGATGAAATCCCGCTGCGTATGCAGACCGCCACCAGTATCGGCAGCAACATGACAACAATCGGTGTGTTATTCAGAAACGCACTGGAAACGGCGCCAACCACCAGCGTGGTCAGCATGGCCAGTTGCGGCCGGCTCTGCCACACGGATGCCAGCAGGTACGCCAGTGGCTGCAGCGCACCTGTCGTCTCGACCCCTTTGCCGACGATCAGCAGCGCACAAATCGTAACCAGCGCTTCATTGCCGAAAGACAGAAAAAATTTCTGCGGCTCGATACCCGGGTACTTGAACAGATAAAAGCCCAGCACCAGCGTCACGAGCACCAGAAAACTGGTGGTCTCGAGCGGTATGCGCTCCCGTGCAAACAGGAACAACGTGACGCCGGTCAGCAGAATTACGGCGATCGCGTGCGGTTCGGGCAAAGGAGGCAAAGGTGATCCCTTTTAGAAACAATGGGTTAGATTTGCCAGCTGCGGCGTGTATACCTAGATAGCACGTAAAAAGTGCGGTCGCAATCTTGCGCCGGGGGCCGCCAACCGCTAGGGCAGGTCGGCTGGGGGCACTACAACGGACCCGCTTTGGCCTCCTGCAAAGCAGCCCGACCCTCGCCGCTCGAGACCCTCGCCGCGGCGACAGCCGCCGTCAGACGCAGTAAACGGCCCCAATCTGACTGCGAGAGCGTTGACCGCAGATCAGGGCCGCTGAAGAGGATGGCATCCGCATGGCGCATGGCTGGCAGCAAATCCAGCCAGTCGCGCGCAACGCTGCCCCCGTTGGCAGGCTCCGTGTTTATCGGTAGCAAACTCGCCGGCGACAGCGCGAACAAATGACGGTGACGAAGGAGCCTGTTGCGCAGCAAGCGCCGCGCATCAGCCACCCCGTAACGGGGGGTCAAGGCTGCCATGAGGTCGCCGGCGCACAAATCCGGGAACGGACCCCTGCGGCGCGCCAGCAGCATCGATTCATGAACGATGCAGCGCCGGACGAACAGCAGTTGTCGCTGCAACCACAGAAAACTTCGCGTGGTGCCGAACTGCAAATGATTGCGCGCCAGCAAATCGGCAACATGCGTGAAGCGCAGTGCCACGCGCCGATTCAGCAGTGCGTCGAGCCGCAAGGTCGCCAGCGGCCAGTTCACTGCATCAATCAAATTGTCGGCAAAACGCAGGCAATAGCGCAGCAGGCGTCGCGCCTGCGGCGGCTTGCCCAGTTTGCGCATATCAACATCAAGTACCAACCAGGCCGTACCGGCACGCACTTCAAAAAGTGCGTGCGGCATCGCCGCCTGACCGCGCTCCGCGCCGTGCAGTACGGACAGTGGCCGCACTGCTCCCGCCAGTACCGGCCTGATCAGCGGATTCGCATAGCTGCCGCGCGCAAAGCGCTTGAACAACACCGGGCTAGCCTGAGGGCTATAACGAACGCAGACCGGGATGCCCGCTGCAGCGATACTCTCTGCAGAATCGAGCATGGTCAGCGGCACGGAACACGACAAATTGCCCGGCGCATCGGCGAGCTCGTCGCGAAAAAGTTGCAGCGACGTCTGCCAGTGACCGGGAGCGCGATGACCGCCGTTGTCTGCCAGATCCAGAGCGACGCGGGCGCCGGAGCGCAGCGCCTTGCCGAGCGTCTGCCGTAACCAGACCAACTGACCCGCGGCCGACTGTCCGGCAACACCCGCGCCCGCCGCCAGCGCAAACTCCTGCCCGGGCACATCCGGCACGCTTAATACACCTCCCCGCAACAGTGCGGCGAAGCGATGCTGCCAGCGCGCAACATCCTGTTCGGCGGCCGCTGCAAGTGCCGTAAGTTCTCCGATCGACATAAGCGGGCACATTCGCATATGCATCGGTCCAAGACCTCCGGCGAATAGACCCTAAGCCCGCAGATTCACCGCACAATGCACCTTTCTTATCGCTTCGCCGCACCTTACTATTTCCCTATGAGCACGCCTGTAAAAAAGGATTCACCGACCGCCGCAAAGCGCCAGGGATTACGTTTCGCCGAAAAAGATGAAGCGTTGCGTAATGATGTACGCGAACTCGGCAAGATGGTCGGGGAACTGCTCATGGAGCAAGGCGGCGAAGCGCTCTACAAGACTGTGGAGTCCGCCCGTCGTCTGGCCATCCGCAGGCGCGAGAACGAGAGCGAAGCAAGCGACAAACTGGTGCAATTGCTGAGCGGCCTCAGCCCCGACGCAGCGCGCGATGTCGTGCGTGCATTTTCCACCTACTTCCAGGTCGTCAACAACGCCGAACAGGTACATCGCATCCGCCGTCGCCGGGAATACCTGAAAGATGCAGACGTGCAGCAACCGAGGTCCTTCGATGCAACCTTTCTGCAACTTAAGGAGGCCGGTTATGAACCCGAGGCGGTGGAGAAACTGCTCAGTCAGCTGGCCATTCAGCCCGTCTTCACGGCACACCCCACCGAAACGACCCGGCGCACGGTGCTGCGCAAACAGCAAAACATCGTGCGGCGTATGGTGGATGTGCAAAACCCGGCCCTGACGCCGCAGGAAACACGCGCGTGTTTCGCCAATATCCGAGCCGATGTCACTGCGATCTGGCAGACCGAAGAAAGCCCGCTCGACGGGCTGACCGTATTTGATGAGCAGGAACACACACTGTTTTTCGTGACTGACGTTATTTACCGCGTCATTCCGCCGTTCTATGAGGCCATAGAGTCCGCGATCACCGACATCTACGGTAGCGATGCCCAGGTCGACATCCCCAACATGCTGCATTTCGGCTCCTGGATAGGCGGCGACCTGTCTGTCAACCGCGACCTGTCGGCACGCACGATCCGCGACACCATGGCACGGCAGCGCACATTGCTGCTCGACCTGTACTACCGCGACTGCCAGGACCTTGGTGAAAAACTCAGCCAGAGTGAGTCACGCGTCGATGTGGACGAAGCCGTGCGCGAAAGGATCGACCAGTACGCACGGCAGTTCCCGGGCGCACATGGCTCGACGCCACACCGGTACCGGCGCATGCCATATCGCGTGCTGCTACGACTGATCAATGAGCGCCTGCAGGCAACCTTTGACGAGGGCGCATTCCCATACGAAACCGTGCACAGCTTCATTGATGACCTGCAGATTATTGCCAACAGTTTGCAAAGCAGACGCGGCGCGAATGCGGGGCTGTTTGCTGTGCGTCGCCTGATACGCCGGGCTGAAGCGTTCGGCTTTCATTTTCTCTCGCTGGACATCCGGCACGATGCGCGTGAACTGCAGCGTGTGGTCGGTGAATGCATGGGCGAAACTAACTGGCTGGAGCTTTCGCATGAAGTCCGCACCGACCGTCTGCGTCAGGCGCTGACTGCCAACGCGTCTCCGCTTGTCGAGCCGAACAACGATGCCAAACGCCTGTTCAGTATTTTCCGCGCGATCGGTTACTGCCGCCGCAAGTACGGTGACCCGGCGATCGGTGCCATGCTGGTGCGCCACTGCGCCGGTCCCGACGATGCGCTGGCGGCGTTGTTGCTGGCGCGCTGGGCAGACCTGCACAGCGCGGATGGCTGGGTGCCGCTGGATATTGTTCCGTGCTTCGAGAACGCTGCCGAGCTGCGGCGGGCGCCGCAGCTGATCACCGCGCTGATGGAGGACAGCTATTACCGCAGCAACCTCGAGGCGCGTGGCCTGCACCAGACAGTCATGCTCAGCATTTCGGAATCGAATTCAGCATGCAGCGTGACGTCATCACGCTGGGATATGCAAAAGGCGCACTTCAAGCTCACCGAAATCTTTGAAGCAGCGGACGTCGACTTCACGTTCTTTCATGGGCGCGGCAGCCTTTCGGGTCGCGGCGGTGTTGCCGACGGTATTGCTCACGGACATCTGCGTGCCACTGAACATGGCGAGGCCGTCAACGAACGCTACGGAGTGCGCGCGATCGCCGTACGCACACTGGAGAAAGCTTTTAGTGCGGTAACGACAGCAACAGCCGGGCTGCGGTCTAACGAGGTCAGTGATCCGGTCTGGCTCAGCATCATGACCGACATGGCAGTCGCTGCTGATCAGAAATACGCTGAACTCGCCGACGACGGGTTTGACGACTACTTCCGGCTGGCAACACCCATCGATGTAATTGCACACATGCGCGGCAGCAGCGAGGAAACGCTTGCGCCGGAGAATTTGCCGTGGGCGTTTGCCTGGGCGCAAAGCCGGTTTTTACTGCCGGCATGGTACGGCTTTGGCACCGGCCTCCGGACGTGTATGGAGAACTACGGTGTGGATACACTGCAAACCATGCTGCGTGACTGGCCGTTTTTCCGCCGGCTGGCTGATGATGTGGAAATTGCGCTGGCCATCGCCGACCTCGGCATCGCAGAACACTACTCGCAGCTGGCCGGTCCTGAGTTGCATGCCCACTATTTCCCGCTCATTCGTGAGGAATACGAATGCAGCGTCACTGCGTTACTCCAGCTACAAAAACAAGAAGCCCTGCTTGAAGGCAATGCCACTCTGCGGCGCTCAATCCGGCTGCGTAATCCTTACGTCGACCCGATGAGCCTGTTGCAGGTGAGCCTGCTGAAACGGTGGCGGGACGACGGCAGCACCAATGGCAAATTGCTGACCGCCCTCCGCGCCAGTGTGAACGGCATTTCGCACGGCATACAAACAACCGGATAACTTTTATGAGCTCTGCAGGCTACGCAGATCTGCGCAGCTGGCTGAACCCGCGATTCGTGCGGTTCTGGCTGCTGCTGTTACTTATTGTCTATACGCTGGGCGGCTTCCTGCTGCTGCCACGTATCGTGCAACAGCAACTGCCCGTGCAGTCGCAGTCACTGTTGAACCGGACTGCAACTGTTGAAGCAGTCACCTTCAACCCCTTTACGTTGCAGCTCCATGCGACGGGTTTTCGGCTCGCCGATTCCAAAGATGTCGGGGACAATGCCACGCTGGCTGCAGCCGACAAGCTGCACATCAATCTGCAGCTGCGCAGCCTGCTCAGCTTTGCGATCGTCCTCGGCGATCTCGAATTGGCGCAACCAACGGTCTATCTGACGCGCAAGGCCGGCGGTGAAACCAATATCGGGCAACTGATCGCGGAGCTGGATGCCGACGCTGCAAGCAAAAACCAGGGCCCGGACACGCAACAACAGAACGAGCCGCTGCGGCTGATCATCGACAGATTGCGCATTGCCGACGGCGCCATCGTTATCGAAGACCGGACGCTGGAGGAATCTTTCAGCACCCGGATTGAGCCGGTCACGATCAGTCTGGATGATTTCAGCACGCTGCCGGACGGCAGCGGTGCTCAGCTGATCGGCATCAGCACCGAGGACGGCTCGCAAATTGATGTCGACGGACAACTGGCAGTTAATCCGCTGCAGGCCACAGGCCGGGTGACGCTGACCGGTTCACCGTTAGGCATCGTGCACCGCTACCTGCGCGAGAATCTGAATTTTGAGTTCGACGATTGCTGCCTGGACGGGGCCTTCGATTACGACGTTCGCTTGACAGAGGGCGGACAACTGCGCGCCAGCATTGAGGGTGCAGATCTCTCCCTGCGTGATGTGGTCGTCCGCAGCATTGATAGCGAGCACAGTGATCGCGAGATTGTCAGCGTACCGGAGCTGCGACTAAGTGGCGGACGGCTGCAGTGGCCGGAGAATACCCTCAGCATCGATGCAGTTGCCTTCAGTGAACCGGTACTGCATGTCTGGAGTGAGGCAAACGGTGAGTTAAATCTCACGGGTCTGGTCGCTGAGCAGTCGGCTGATGCCGGTTCAGACAATGACGAGTCCAACCAAAACGAGCCCGACAATAAATCACAGGTCGCGAACGACGATCCGCTGACTGTCAGCATCGGCAAACTTCAGATCAGCGGGATGCAGGCTGACTTTATTGATTACTCGCTTGCGGCTCCTGCGCCCATCGGTCTGCAGAACGCACAGCTAACCATCAGCAATATCAGCACCCGCTCTGACAGCAACGCAACGCTTGAGCTGACTGCCAAAACAGGCAGCGGCGGTACGATTGGTCTCGCGGGTGATTTATCGGTTTCACCAACTGTGACAGCGGCACTGACTTTTCAGCTGGATGAGTTTGCCCTCAGTGCGTTGCAGCCCTGGGCAGCGGAGGCAGCGACGGTGACCGTGGCAGGCGGCTCACTGAGCTTGAACGGACGGCTGAGGGCAGACGCAAACGGACTTAGGGTAGAACGCACCGCCGCCACGATTGCCAAACTGCAGGTCAATGATGCACGCGGTAACGAAAAGCTCGCCGGCTGGCAACGCTTACAGGTGGCTGATATTAGTCTTGCGACTAAAGAGCGCCGAATCGGAATCGGCGATATCAAATTAAATGCGCCGTTTGGCAAGCTGCAAATTAATAGAGACGGCTCAACCAACTTCAGCAACCTGACTAAGCCCGCAACGGACGAAAACCGCGATGACTCGGCAGCAGACGCGCCGCCCTACCGTGTCCGCGTGGGACAGTCGGTCGTCAGCGACGGCAGGCTCGATTTCAGTGATGACTCACTGCCACTGCCGTTCAGTGCACTGATTACCGAATTCGGCGGCACGGTGTCCGCATTTGCCTCCGACAGCGGCGATCTGTCGTCGCTGGATCTGAGCGGTAAGGTCGGAGATTTCGGCCAGAGCAGAGTGACCGGTGAAGTGAATCTGATAGACCCGACTCGCAACGCGGACATCAAAGCAGAATTTCGTAATGTATCGATGCCGGAAACCTCACCGTACACCGTGGAGTTTGTCGGGCGCAAGATTGCCGAGGGCAAACTGGATCTCGACCTGCGTTATCAGTTCGAGAACCGGAAAGTCAAAGGCGACAATGACGTCACACTGCGCGACTTCAAGCTCGGCGAAAAAGTACCCCACGATGACGCGATGGACCTGCCGCTCGGCCTTGCGGTGGGCCTGCTGCGGGACGTTGACGGCGTGATCAAGATGGACCTGAAAGTGTCCGGTGATCTTGATGATCCGTCATTCAGTGCGCGGAATCTGATTCTCAAAGCGTTTGCCAATCTGATCACCCGGGTCGCCGCAACGCCGTTTAAGTTGCTGGGCGCGCTGGTTCCGGAACTGGGCAGCGACAACGCGAACCGTATCGGGTTCGACCCGGGCAGCGCCGTGGTGCTGCCGCCCGCTCAGGAGCAACTGCAGCAAATCGCTGTTGCGCTCGATAAGCGCCCCGATCTGTTGCTGCGCGTACCGGGCGGTACCGACGCTGAACTCGACACGGCCGCGCTACAAGCTGCATCCGGCACCGTGAGCGTAACGCCTGCACAACTGGCAGAGCTCGGCAGCCGTCGTCAGCAGGCGCTGATCGAAACGCTGCGCAATTATGGCATTGCGGATGAGCGGCTGACGCCCGGCGGCGACAGTGCCAACGCCGGGCCAGACGGACTCGTCGAGCTGGAACTGGGTATTGAGGTCAACTGATATGCACGCCGTTTTTCTCGATCACGATACGCTGCAACTGACCGATCTGGATACGAGTGAGATCGATGCCACGGTGGACGATGTCACCTACTGGCCGGACAGTGCGCCTGAGGAAATCAGCGAGCGCATAGCCGCAGCCGAAGTCGTCGTCGTTAACAAAGCTAAACTCGATCGTGAACAGTTGACTGCTGCGAAGCAACTGCGATTGATCTGTCTGATTGCCACGGGTGCAGACAACATTGATTTGGTCGCAGCCAAAGAACTCGGTATCGCGGTGGCAAATATCCGCGACTACTGCACACCGTCGGTGGTGCAACATGTGTTTGCGTTGATATTGACGCTGAATCAACGGCTGGACATTTATCGCGAAAAAGTGCGCACCGGCGAGTGGGCGGCGGCACCCGCCTTCACGATGCTCGAGCCCGTTACCCATGAATTGCAGGGCAAGACACTGGGGCTGATCGGGCTCGGTGTGCTGGGGCGCGCCGTGGCGTCGGTGGCCCGCGCCATGGGCATGCGTGTTATCGCTGCGCGACTGCCGTGGCGATCGGTCAGCAACGGTGGCACCGACGGTCAAAGTGCGCCGCGCCTGCCTCTAGAGAGCTTGTTACAACAATCGGACATCGTCAGCCTGCACTGTCCGCTGACCGATGACACCCGGCACATCATCAATGCAGAAGCACTGCAGCTCATGCAGCCGCATTCACTGCTGATCAATACGGCGCGCGGGGGTCTGGTCGACTCCGCAGCATTGCTGAACGCGCTGCGTGAGGGCGGAATAGGCGGCGCCGGCATTGATGTGCTGAGTGAGGAGCCGCCGGTGAACGGTGACCCGCTGCTGATCTTCGAGTCAGACCGGTTGATCGTGACACCGCATATGGCCTGGGGCGCGGTGGAGGCACGTCAGCGGGCGCTGGACCAGACACTCGACAATATCCGCGCGTTCCGCGCCGGCGCAGAACTGAACCGTCTGGTGTAAACCGCCGCCTCAGCCGTTGCGCAGCACGCGCACCGGCGGCTCATTGACCGCCTTGCGGGTCGCAAGTGTTCCCGTGACACCCACTATCAAAGCACCGCTCAGCAGGCCAACAGCCCACAGTAGCGGATCAATTGTGTAATCAAGGTCAAAGACAAACTTCGCGAGCAGATAACCGACCGCGCTGGCACCGAGCGCCGCAAGAAAACCTGCCAGCCCGCCGAGGGCGACAAACTCCGCCGCAATACCTTTCAGAATCTGGCTGCGGCGCGCGCCGAGTGTGTGCAGTATCGCGCTTTCAAAACGCCGTTCATCCCGGGTTACCTGAACGGCTGCAAGCAGCACCACGACTCCCGCCAGCAGCGTGAACAGGAACACATACTGCACAGCCAGCGAGGCACGATCGATAATCGAGCGCACCTGTGCCAGCGTTACCTCCAGATCAAACACGGTGATTCCGGGGTACTTTTGCAGCAGTTTGCGCAGCACATCGCGCCTGTCGTCAGCGATGTACAGACTGCTCAGATACGTCTGCGGCAATTCAGCCACAGCGCCCGGAGAAAATATCAGATAGAAATTAGGTGCCAGTGAATCCCACGCAATCATCCGGGTGCTCACAATCGGGGCGACCACATCTTCGCCGCCGATGCTGAACTCCAGCTCATCACCAATACCAACCCCGATGTTGCCCGCGAACTCGGCATCAACCGAAACCTGGAGAGCACCGTTGTAATTCTCCGGCCACCACTCACCATCAGCGATACGATTGCTCTCCGGCAATGTCGGGGTCCAGGTCAGATTGGTCTCCCGTCGCACGAAGTTGCGGCCCTGCCCCGAAGCAAACTCGAAATCATCGATTGAGGTGCCGTTGATCGCTGTGAGACGACCGCGCAGCAACGGCAAAAACTCCGGCACATAACCAAGTTCCGCATCAAACAGTTCCGCGATACCGTCCCAGTCATCCGGCTGAATATTCAGCAGGAAATAATTTGGCGCGTCCTCCGGCAAACTGCGCTGCCAGTCGCGCAGGACATCGTTGCGCACGATAGTCAGTAACAGCAGCACCATCAGGCCGAGACCAAACGCAACGATCTGCACGACACTCTCCGGCCCGCGCCGCGAGATGTTTGCCAGACCGTAGCGCCACGCGATGCCGCCGGCACCACGGAAACGGGTCAGCGCGCGCACCAGCGCCCACCCCGCCAGAATCGCGACGGCGCTCATCGCAGCCATACCGCCCACGATGTAGAGGAGCAGCTTGAGCTCCTGAACAATCGACCAGATCATGGCCACCAGTGCGGCGATGGCGACACCATAGAGCACAGTGGCACTGAGCTGTTGCGGCGCCAGATCATGCCTGAGCACGCGCAAGGGCGGTGTCGTGCGTAACTGCAACAGCTGGGGTAAAGCGAATCCAATGGCCACCGTCGCAGCGGTCACCAGCCCGAGCAGCGCGGCCTGCAGGGACGGCTCAGGGAGAACAAATGGCGTGAAACGTGCTGACAACTCTGCCAGAACGTTTTGCGCGATGAACCCGAGCAGGGAACCGACGGCCGCGGTACCGAGCACTATCAACGTCAGCTGCAGAAACATGCTTCGCTGCACAAAGGCCTGACTAGCGCCCATACTTTTAAGCAGTGCGACTGTATCCAGATGCCGCAGCGCATAACGCCGTGCCGCCATCGCCGTGGCAACCGCCGCCAATATGACAGTGACCAGCGATGCGAGGGTCAGGAAACGTTTGGCCCGGCCAATGGCCGCAGAAATCTGCTCACTCGCATCATCGACACTACTGAGCTTCTCTTCAGGCTGCAGCTGGTCTTTCTGCGCCGCGCGAAACGCGTCCACATCATCCTGATTGCCGCTGAAAAGCTGCTTATAGGTCACCCGGCTGCCCGGGCGAATCACATTCATCGCCTCGACATCAGCTTCGTTAATCAACGTCGCTGGTGCCAGTGACATGAAACCGAAACCCTGATCAGGCCGGAAGTCGAGCACCTTGGTGATCGTGAACTCAGCTGAGCCGAGTTTGATGGTATCGCCGACGGATACGTTCAGTCGCGCCATCAAACTGGCCGCAGCCCAGGCTTCTCCGGGTTGCGGGACTCCGGTCGCCGCGTAGGTCGTCCCGAAGCTTTCATCCGAGATCAGTACCGTACCGCGCAGGGGGTAACCGTCAGTGACAGCGCTGATGATCGACAGACTGCGGCCGCCTTCTGCAATCGCCACGGTCGGGAACTCTGTTGCGGTCGCGGTGCGCAGGCCGGCCGCCTGACCCGCTTCAAGATAGTCCGGAGTGATTGCCGCCGGTGAGCGGACGACCAGATCCGCCGCCAGAGTTTCGGCCGCCTGTGCCTGCACCGCGCGGGCGACGCGATCAGTAAAAAACCCGACGGCCGTCATCGAGGTCACCGCAACAATCATTGCGGCCAACAACACGGTCAGTTCACCCGCGCGCAAATCGCGGAGCAAACTGCGCAGAGCAAAGCGCGCGCTGTTCATCAACGCAGCTTTCCTGCTTCGAGCTCCAGCACCCGATTACAGCGGGCGGCCAGGTCCTTGTCGTGCGTCACCAGGATCAGCGTCGTGCCTGACTTTTTGTTCAGCTCAAACAACAGTTCGCTGACCCGGTCACCGCTCGTCGCATCCAGGTTGCCGGTCGGCTCGTCCGCAAACAGCACCGTCGGATTGCGCACAAAGGCACGCGCAATGGCGACGCGCTGCTTCTCGCCGCCGGACAATTGTCGTGGGTAGTGCCCGGTACGTGACCCTAATCCGACGCTCTCGAGCGCTGCGCGCGCGCGGCCACGGGCATCCTCTTCTTCCGCCAACTCCAGTGGCAACATAACGTTTTCTAGAGCTGTCAGTGAGGGCACGAGGTGAAAAGACTGAAACACAAAGCCGACATTGCGACCGCGCACCTGAGCGCGGCCATCCTCATCCAGCGTTTCGAGCAGGGAGCCGCAAAGCTGTACACTGCCGCTGGACGGATGGTCGAGCCCTGCGAGCAAGGCCAGTAAGGTGGTTTTGCCGGCACCTGACGGGCCCACGAGCGCGACGACGTCACCGGAACTAACCTGTAAATTGATGTTCTCAAGGATAGTCAGCGTACCTTCGGGGCTGCTAACCTTTTTGCCCAGACCACTTGCGGACAATACGATTTCGTCACTCATGCAAAAACTGCTTCTTCTACTGTTAAGTCTATTATTCGTTGCAGCCGCACCGGCGGATGATCGCCCGACCCTGCTGGTTGTCGGCGACAGCCTGAGCGCAGGTTACGGTATGGACTCAGGCCAGTCGTGGGTCGCCATGCTGCAAGCAAGACTGGAAGCAGAAGGTTACGGTTATAGAGTGGTCAATGCCAGCATCAGCGGCGATACCAGCAGCGGCGGCCTGAGCAGAATTACCCGGCAACTGAGCCTGCATCAGCCCGAGATAGTCATCATCGAGCTGGGTGGCAATGATGGCCTGCGCGGCCTGCCGGTGGAGACGCTCTACAGCAACCTGGACGGCATGATCACACAGGCGCAGGACAGCGGCGCAGCAGTGGTGCTGGCCGGTATGCTCATTCCGCCCAACTACGGCGTGGACTACGCGGATGAATTCGCGGCCGTGTACCCGAAGCTGGCTGAAAAATACGATCTTGCGCTGATCCCGTTTTTTATGGATGGGGTCGCGCTGGATTATTCTTTATTTCAGCAAGACGGGATTCACCCCACCGTTGCAGCGCAGTCGATCCTGCTGAAAAACGTCTGGGACGTGCTCGGCGACATGCTCTCCGCAAAACACGCCGAACAACTCGTCAAACAATAGGCGAGCAAATAAGTCCGATCTAACGCAACTCCGCCATGACCGCCGCGATACTGTTCTGAATCGCCTGTGCGGCAGCTCGCGGATCATCCGCATTCCGGATCGGACGCCCGACGACGATATGATCCGCGCCGTTGCGGAACGCATCCTCGACCGTAACAACGCGCTTCTGATCGTCTGCGGGACGGTTCTCGACCGGCCGGATACCGGGTGTGATGACGATAAGCTTGTCATCGACCGCTTCACGGAGCGCTGCGACCTCAAGCCCCGAGGAGATGACTCCGTCACAGCCCGCTTCTAGCGACCGGCGTGCACGTGACAACACCAGTTCGCGCACGTCGCAGTCGAAACCGAGGTCATCGAGATCACCGCGATCCAGACTGGTCAGTGCCGTCACCGCCAGAATCTTCACATCACCTTTCGCCTCGCCGGCGGCTTCCATGATGCTCTGATTGCCATGAATGGTCGCGTACGTCACACCACGACCGTTCAGATTACGCACCGCCGACGCGACGGTGGCGGGCACGTCAAAGAACTTCAGGTCGACGAAAATCTTTTTGTCCTTTGCCACCATCCAGTCGAGCAATTCAAAGTAACCACCGGACATGCAGAGCTCCAGACCCAGCTTGTAAAACGTCACCGCATCACCGAGCTGCTCGACCAGCGCGCGCGCACTGTCGGTATCCGGCACATCGAGCGCGAAAATCAGACGGTCTGTATCAGCAATATCCTTGGGCTTCATGGTGTCTTCTCTGCTAGGGCGGCGGCGATTTTATACTGCCGGATTGTCAGGCGCGACAGGGGGGATTGTCGTCGCAGCGACTTGGGGTTCGGAGCAAGAGGACAATGCGCCCTGGCGCGCCTACCAACTGATCGTATCGTCAACACGCTGCTTGTAGGCGGAAATCGCATACCGATCCGTCATGCCGGCGACGTAGTCCGCGACTGCGCGCGCTCGCCCCGCATCACCCGACTCAGCGCCCCACGCTAACGCGCGCCGCGCATGCTCCTGAGGCATCACGGCGGGATCCGAAAAATAGAGCTCAAACAACCCGCGTACCACGGTGTCCGCGCGGCGGGTCATGGCTAAAACCTTTTCATGCTTGTACAGACTGTCACGCAGGAATTGCTTCAGCGCGAGGTGTTGTTGATAGGTCGGGTCGCTGAACGTGACGAGTGATCGTGATTCAGCGCGCACCGCGTCGATATCGGCAGGTGCAGCAGCCGCGAGGTTAGCGCGCGTGGTGGCCAGCAAATCGCTGACGATTCGGTTGATCATGGCACGCACCGTTTCAGCCACCACGGCACGCGCTCGAACTCTGCCGGCGGCCATCACGCTCTCGTATTCCTCGCGAAACAGATCAACTGCACACAGGTCTTCGATGGTGATCAGGCCGGCGCGCAAACCGTCGTCTACATCATGATTGTTGTAAGCAATCGCGTCCGCAAGATTGGCGAGCTGCGCCTCCAGCCCGGGCTGCCCGCCTTCGATGAAGCGGCGACCAAGTTCACCCAGGTCACGTGCGTTGCGACGGGAGCAATGCTTGAGAATGCCCTCCCGTGTTTCGAAACACAGATTCAGCCCGGAAAATGCCGCGTAACGATCTTCCAGTTCATCAACAACCCGCAGCGACTGCAGGTTGTGTTCGAAACCACCGAAGTCCCGCATACAGGCGTTCAATGTGTCCTGACCCGCGTGACCGAACGGTGTGTGACCGAGGTCATGAGCAAGACAGATCGCCTCCACCAGCGTTTGATTGAGCTGCAGCTCAATCGCAACCGTCCGTGCGATCTGGGCGACTTCGAGTGAATGCGTCAGTCGAGTGCGGTACAGGTCACCCTCATGATTGACGAAAACCTGCGTCTTATACACCAGACGCCGGAACGCCGTGCAGTGAATGATGCGGTCACGGTCGCGCTGAAACTCGCCGCGGTAAGGATGCGGCTGCTCACTATGCAAGCGGCCGCGGCTGTTGACCTGATGCGCAGCATAAGGTGCGAGGCCGCCGTCGTGATTGCGATCACTCATGCCGGGCAGCTCAGGATACAAACTGCTCGCTGAGAAATTGCACCAGCTCATGCTCGGCGTAATCAGCCGTGACTTCCGCGCGACCGATACCGCGTAGCAGCACCAGCCGGATCTGCCCTGCGATCACCTTCTTGTCGAGTGACATAGCCGCGAGAAAATCGGTTGGTGACACCTGCGGCGGCGCGACCGGCAGCCCGAAAGCACTAACGAGTGCGCGGGTGCGCTCAACGCTGGCCGCGTCGAGCCAGCCGATGCGTTCCGAAAACGCGGCCGCCATGCACATACCTGCGGCGACCGCCTCACCGTGCAGCCATTCACCGTAGCCGGCACAGCGCTCAATCGCATGACCGAAGGTATGGCCCAGGTTCAGCAACGCACGACGGCCGTGCTCACGCTCGTCCGCCGCGACTATCTGCGCCTTCAGTTCACAGGAACGGCGCACCACGTGCTGCAGGCGCTCTTTGTCCTGCTGCAGGAGACCCGCGTACTCCTGTTCGAGCCAGCCGAAAAATTCGGCATCACCCAGCAGGCCGTACTTGATCACTTCAGCCAGACCCGCACCAAGCTCCCGCTCAGGCAGCGAATGCAGCGTGTCCATATCACTGACGACACACAACGGCTGATGAAAGGCGCCAATCAGATTCTTGCCGCCCGGGTGGTTAACCGCGGTCTTGCCACCGACCGAGGAATCCACCTGCGCCAGCAACGTGGTGGGAATCTGAATGAAATCCACGCCCCGCTGCCAGCTGGCGGCGGCGAATCCAGTGATGTCGCCGATCACGCCGCCACCCAGTGCAATAAGCACGCAATCACGACCGTAACGATGCTCGACCAGCGCATCAAAAATAAGATTCAGCGTGTCGAGCGTCTTGGCCGACTCGCCTTCCGGCAACACCAGTGTTTGCACGCGACTCTTGCTGGTCAGCTGTTCTGCTGCCTGCAAATACAGCGGCACCAGCTGATCATTCGTCACGATCAACACGTCGCGGCCGTTTACATACGGGTCCAGCAGGCCGGCCTCACGCAACAGGCCGCTGCCAATCAGGATCGGGTAGCTGCGAGCACCGAGCTCAACATTAAGAAAGAAGTTCTTGTTCATAAGTCCGTTGCGGCGCCCGCTAATCACCGTCGACCAGTGCCAGGACCCGCTCGCGCACCTCGCGCGCCACCCCCGGAACACGACGGCCGTCAGTCTCCACCACAATGTCTGCGATCTCGCGGTACAGCGGGTTGCGCTGCTGCATCAGTTCTTCAAGCACTTCACCGGGGTCATCGACATGCAATAACGGCCGGTGGGTTGACTTACGGGTCCGTCGCAGTTGCTCCGGGACGGTAGTGTACAGGTACACCACGGTGCCATGTTTAGCCAGCAGGCGACGATTGTCCGCGCTGCCCGGCGCACCGCCGCCGGTCGCGAGCACGATATTGGTCAGGCTGGCCAGCTCCTCGAGCACGGCGGTTTCGCGACGCCTGAAGCCCGCCTCACCTTCGCGCTCAAAGATGTAGGGAATGTCCACACCTGTGCGGCTCTGAATCTCATCATCGCTGTCGTAAAAGTCGAGCTTCATATCGCTCGCAACCCGTCTGCCCACCGCGGATTTGCCTGAGCCCATCGGCCCGACCAGGAATATATTGGTCATGGGACGGGAGTATAAACAAGAAAGGCCGGCATCAAGCCGGC
>JABDLC010000151.1 GCA_013001905.1 Gammaproteobacteria bacterium
CAACCAGAAGGCCCGCCACCATGGAATTCGCCGCTACTTCAGCCAAAGCCAACAGTCATACCACCGGATTCGCCATCGTCGCCGTATATCAGGACGCGGAGATGAGCACAGCCGCGCGTTTGCTCGATAAAGCCGACGGGCAGATCAGCAGCGCACTGAAAAGTGGTGAAATCAGCGGCAAAACGGGTGAATTACTGCAGCTGCGCGCGGACGACTCACTGCCCTGCAAGCGCATTCTGCTGGTAGGCTGCGGCAAACGCGGCGAACTCGATCGCGCTGCGTTTCGTAAGGCAGCGCAGGCCGTCACCCAGTGGCTGAGCGCGAAACCCTTTAAGGACGTGACTAACTACCTGACGCTGGAGCCGGTGAAAGGCGCAAACCCGGAACGGCGCGCGGCGATCGTCGCACAAACGTGGCTGCACGGTACTTACCGGTTCACGCAGATGAAATCGAAATCCGCAGATTCGTCAGGCGACGTAGCTCCGCAACTCAAAAAAATGACGCTTGCCGCCAATGACGCATCCGGTGCGCGCGCGGTCCGCAAGGGCGCCGCGTACGGTGAAGCACTGGGCAACGGCATGAATTACATGCGCGACCTCGCCAATCTGCCGGGCAATGTCTGTACACCGACCCATCTCGCCAGGGAAGCACGGGCACTGGCCAAGAAAACCCCCAACCTGAAATGCAAAGTGCTGTCAGAAGCCGACATGAAAAAGCTCGGCATGGGTTCGCTGCTGTCGGTTACGGCCGGCACGGTAGAGCCTGCACACCTGATCGTGCTCGAATACACTGGCGCAGCGAAAAGCACCCAGCCGACGGTGCTGGTTGGCAAGGGCATTACATTCGACACCGGCGGTATCTCGCTGAAGCCGCCGGCGACAATGGACGAAATGAAGTTCGACATGAGCGGGGCCGCATCCGTGTTCGGCACTTTTCGTGCCCTCGCTGAACTCCAGCCCAAGCGCAATGTGGTCGGCATCATTCCCACCTGCGAAAACATGCCGGGCGGTAGCGCCACCAAACCGGGCGACATCGTGACCTCGATGTCAGGGCAGACCATTGAGGTGCTCAACACCGACGCTGAGGGACGGCTCATTCTGTGCGACGCGCTGACCTACGCACAGAAGTTTTATAAGCCGGCAGCATTGATTGACATTGCGACGCTGACCGGCGCCTGTGTCATTGCGCTCGGCAGTCATCACGCCGGCCTGATGGCCAACAACGACAAGCTGGCCGCGAAGTTGCTTGCCGCAGGCCGCAACGCCGATGACAAAGCGTGGCAATTGCCGCTGGGCGAAGACTACGAGCGTCAACTCGACAGCAATTTCGCCGACATGCAGAACATCGGCGGACGCGAGGCCGGCACGATCACTGCGGGCTGCTTCCTCGGCAAGTTCACCCGCGATGCCGACTGGGCGCATATCGATATCGCGGGTGTTGCCTATCTGGGCGGCAAGGCCAAGGGCAGTACCGGCCGGCCGGTGCCGTTGTTGCTCGAATACGTGATTAACGGTTAACGGCTGAGCGGGGCATGGCAACACCGCGCGTCGATTTTTACGTGCTGAGCTCCTCCGGAGCCAACGGACGACTGCACTTTGCGTGCCGCCTCGCGGAACGCGCTTACGGTGAACTCGACGAGATCTACGCGCACACCGAAAGCCCGGCAATGGCAGGCCAACTGGACGAGTTGCTGTGGACATTCCGTCAGGGCAGCTTCATTCCCCACGAAACGCTGTCAGGCCAGGAACCGCGCTCCGCCGTTTGTATTGGCACGCCTGCACAGCCGCGGGAATCTGGGCAATTGCTCATCAATCTGACTGGCGAAGTGCCCGCGTTTGCGGAACAATTCGCCCGTATCGCTGAAATTGTCGATACTGACGAAAGCAGTCGCGCCGCGAGCCGGCAACGGTTCAAGCGCTACCGTGAAATGGGGATCGAACCGGTCACGCACACAATCTGAGGAATGCGGACGTAATCATGAGCACAGATGAGGACGAAGAAATCCCGGTGCTGACCGAGGCAGTGCGCCGGCGCGGACGTGACCTTAGCGGTGAGCAGATCGATGAAATCTGCGACAGCCTTGCCGCGGAAGCCTGGGTCATGCTGGATAACCTGATCGCCGAGTCGCTTCGTGACATAGAAGAAGAACTGCGCATCAAGATCAATGACCGGCTTGGCGACGAATTGCCGCAGCTGATTGAAAAAACGCTGCACGAAAAACTGGGTGAACCACCCGCAGACTAAGCCGGCACCGGCTCGACCTACACAACTGGATTTGCACCGCTGATGGACAAAAGCTATCAGCCAGCCGCGATTGAGCAGCGCTGGTACGACAACTGGGAACAGGCAGGCTACTTCGCGCCCAACGGCGGGGCCAACGACAACGGCGAACCCTACTGCATCATGATCCCGCCGCCCAATGTGACGGGCACGCTGCACATGGGCCATGCCTTTCAGGACACCATCATGGACACCCTCACCCGCTATCACCGGATGAAGGGCTGCAACACACTCTGGCAACCCGGCACTGATCACGCCGGCATCGCCACGCAAATGGTCGTTGAACGGCAACTCGAAGCGCAGAACATCTCGCGGCATGACCTCGGGCGCGACGCGTTTCTCGACAAAGTCTGGGAGTGGAAAGAGCAAAGCGGCAACACGATTTCACGCCAGTTGCGCCGGATGGGCAGTTCGGTCGACTGGGAGCACGAGCGCTTCACTATGGACGACGGTCTGTCCGAGGCCGTGCGCGAAGTGTTTGTGCGCCTCTACGAAGAAGATCTGATTTATCGCGGTAAACGGCTGGTGAACTGGGACCCGGTGCTGCACACCGCGGTGTCCGATCTGGAAGTGATCTCGGAGGAGGAAAACGGCCACCTCTGGCATTTTCGCTACCCGCTCAGTGATGGCTCAGGCCATCTGGTCGTCGCCACCACGCGACCGGAAACCATGCTCGGCGACACCGCGGTTGCCGTGCATCCGGATGATGATCGCTACCGGGATCTGATCGGCAAAACCGTTGACCTGCCCTTCTGTGACCGCGCGATTCCTGTCATTGCCGATGACTACGTCGACCCTGAATTCGGCAGCGGCTGCGTAAAAATTACACCGGCACACGACTTTAATGACTACGAAATGGGGCAGCGTCATGACCTGCCGCTCATCAACATACTGACTGTCGATGCAGCGATTAATGACAACGCGCCCGCTGCGTATCGCGGCCTTGACCGCTATGACTGTCGCAAACAAATTGTCGCCGACTTTGACAAAGCGGGCCTGCTGGAAAAAATCGACGACCACAAACTGATGGTGCCGCGCGGTGACCGCAGCGGTCAGGTGGTGGAACCCTACCTCACGGACCAGTGGTTTGTACGCACCGAGCCCCTCGCCAAGCCCGCCATTAAAGCCGTTGAAGACGGCCGCATTCGCTTTATCCCTGAGAACTGGTCAAAGACGTACTTTGAGTGGATGCGCAACATTCAGGACTGGTGCATCAGTCGCCAGCTGTGGTGGGGCCATCGGATTCCGGCCTGGTACGACACGGACGGCAAGGTCTATGTCGGCCGCACAGAGTCGGAAGTCCGTGAGAAGCACAAGCTCGCCGATGCGATTGAACTGACGCAGGACGAAGACGTGCTCGACACCTGGTTTTCATCGGCACTGTGGCCGTTTTCAACGCTCGGCTGGCCCGAGGACACGCA
>JABDLC010000020.1 GCA_013001905.1 Gammaproteobacteria bacterium
GGCCACCACCGGCGCCATCATTGAGACGATTCTGGCCGACCTCGCATCCCTTGAGCAGGTCGCGCAGCTGGCGAATGAGATCGAAACCCGGTTCCCCGGGCTCAACGTGCTGATCAACAACGCGGGGCATCTGACCGACCACCGCCAGCTCAGTGCTGACGGTCATGAATTGACGTTTGCGGTGAACTACCTCGCGCCGTATTTCCTGACCCGGCGACTGGTGCCGTTATTGCAGGCGAATGCGCCGGCGCGCATTGTCAACGTCGCATCCACAGCCATGGGTGGCGGCCACATCGACTTCGCCGATCTGGAACTGGAGCAGGGCTTTGACGGCTGGCAGGCTTACGCCAATTCGAAGCTTATGAATGTCTGGTTTAGCTCTGTGCTGGCCGCGCAACTGGAGGGGAGCGGCGTCGTCAGCAATTCGCTGTGCCCGGGCCTCATCGATACCAACTTTTTTCACACCAACAACTTGTTTGCGGAGCGTTATGAGGCGATGCGGGGGCACATGCGCACGCCGGATGAGGGCGCGTTGGTGCCGTTGTATCTCGCGACCGCGCCGGAGGCGGGCAGCATCAGCGGTGAGTTTTTTGTGCGCGAGGGGCGCGACAACCGTCGCGCTGTGCCGGTGAATATCGACGCCGCACAGGCTGAGTTGCTGTGGCGGTATACCGAGTCGCTGGTGGCTAAGTACCTGTAGTCGCGGGTGCTATCCGCACGATCATCGAGCCGGCTTTGTTCTCGAGCAGCAGATACAGCTCGCCGCCCGGGCCATGGGCCACATCACGAAACCGTGCCAGGTTTTCCAGCAACACTTCGGTGTGCGTGACTTCGCCGTCAGTGACTTCCATACGCAGCAGATCAGTCGCGCGTAAGGTTCCCGCGATGATGTTGCCGCGCCACTGCGGGAATTCATCGCCGCTGTAGAACAGCAGGTTGGAAATCGCGACGGCCGGGGTCCAGTCAACGACCGGGAAGGTCGCATCTGCCTCATCCAGCGCTATACCCATGCTGGGTCTGATCTTGATGGGCATGCCGGTGTAATTCACGCCATTGGTGAACACTGGCCAGCCGTAGTTGGCGCCTTTGCGGAGCCGGTTCAGTTCATCGCCGCCGCGCGGGCCCATTTCGGTTTCCCAGAGCTCGCCGTTCGCGGCGTTGAAGGTCAGCCCCTGCACGCTGCGGTGGCCAAGTGTGTAGATGCTCGGCAGTGCGCCCTCGACATCAACGAAGGGATTGTCAGCGGGTATCCGGCCGTCATCGTGTACGCGGTGCACTTTGCCGTGCGGCAGGCTCTTGTCCTGAATGCCGAAGATGTCGAGCGAATCTTTGATGCCGGTGGTGAAGTAGACGAAGTTCTCGTCATCGAAGGCGAGCCGGCCGCCGGCAGCGAGGTCTGAGGTGTTGGTGTAGCTCTCAACATCTGCCTGCCAGATGATTTGCTGATCGGCCCAGCGGCCGTCCTTGATGCGGCCGCGCACGATGCGGTTCATCGACACCGGCCCGTCGGCACGCCGGCTCAGGTCGTTGCAACCGCTGCAGCGATCCGTGTGATGCAAATAGATCCAGCCGTTCTCGGCGTAGTCCGGGTGTAGCTCCACATCGAGCATCCAGCCGAGGCCCTGCACCTGACCGAGAAAAGAACCGGAGTCGTCGTACGCCGGGGGCGTGTCTTTGATGTAGTCCGAAAGGCTGCCATCGGTATTGACGATGCGCAGCCCGCGCATACGTTCGGTGAGCAAAATCCGGCCGTCCGGTAACGGCGCAATGCCGAACGGCATCGCATCGAGACCCTCTGCAATTTTCGTGACGACAAAGTCATGCCGCTCGGTTTCGACGGGGCCTGCGGGCAGCGCGATTTCGATCTTGTCATTCTTGTCGAGTATCGTCGTGCCCTGACGCTGCTCGGCGACATAGAGCGCCATGTTCCAGATCTTGTCCGGGCGCAGCGTGTCCTTCCACGCCGGCATTTCAGTGCCGGGCACGCCGTTCCTAATCACGGCCGCAATTTCCTCGGCGGAATCGCCGTATTTCAGATCGACCCCAACGAGTGGCGGCCCGAGCGTCATGCCGCGCAGGTCTTCACCGTGGCAGGCGGCACAATTGGTGTTGTACTGGCGGATGAAGCCGTCCGTCATCGGGATTTTGCTGAGTTTGTCCCAGTCGACGTTGGCGGGGTCGAAGGCCTGGCCGTGCGCGGTGCCCGCGAATATCAGCGTGATGACCAGCAGAGAACGAAGAATCATGGCTGCGCCTGCACCGGCTTCTCAATGGTGAAGGCATACACGCTGATAAAGAGCATCAGAACGCCGCCGGCGAGCATCGGCGCGTTCGGCTGGATGTTATACAGACCGGCGCCGACCACGGGGCCGAGTATGGCGCCGCTGGTGTTGGCGGCCGCGAGATAGCCTGCCGCGGTGCCCTGTTCGTGCGCTTCCATTTTCAGGCTGGCGCTGCCGTTAATGCCCGGGGTCGCACAGGCGAACGAGCCGCCGAGGATCGCAAAGCCAATACCCAGCGCGATCAGATTCGGGGCAAAGGCGATCGTAAACACGGCCAGTGCGAAGCTGGGGCCGGCGATCAGCATGAGCAGGTGCGGCTCCAGTTTTATGATCTGAAACAACACGCCCTGCACAAGAGTAATGACGACTGCCATGCACGCGAGCATGATGCTGGCGACGCGCATCACGTCATCGATCTGTGTGATGTTGTACTGATCCTGAATATAAAACGCGGTCACGAAGTTCAGCGAAATAAAGATAATGAAAAACGCGGCCCACAGGATCATGTAAGGCACGAGTCGCGGGTCGGTAAATTTAAGCGCGGGTTTCGCCGGGTCTTTGTTGGCTTTTCGTATCTTGTGCTGTTCGGGTTCGACCAGCCACGCGATGGCGATGAACGCAGCAACAATCGACAGGCCCACGGCCGCCCACATCGGAAACAGTACCCCCAAAAACGCCAGGCCTCCGCCGATGGCGGGGCCAAGTATGGAACCCAGCGCATTGGCGCTGCCGATCAGCGCCATGCCCTTGGCGCGATCATTCCAGCCCGTGACATCCGCCATGTAGCCGGACGACGACGGGTAAATTGCGGATGCCGTGAGGCCATAGATCACGCGCGAGGCGAACACGAGCGCCAGCAAACCAAACCCTGCGGTCACGCCCGCTTCCTTGAGGTCCATCCCATAGCGCAGAGTGAGTGCCATCGCCGCCGTGCCAACGGCGCTGCCGAACAGACCGATAATAAAGACCGGTTTACGGCCGATGGCATCGCTCTTTTTGCCCCAGAACGGGCCGGCAAAAATCAGCGACACATTGGCGAGCGAGAATGCGATCCCGAATTCAAATTCGGTAAATCCGATGGAGCGCGCCATCGGCGCGACCACAATAAACAGCAGCGACTGACCGATCGCGAAGATCACGACGCCGCCTGCCAGCAGAATTTTGCTTAATCCGTAGTTGGTGGAGCTTTCGGTCATAAGTTTCTCTGATGTGCGCGCCGGGTATACAGGTCGCCGTCTGCGACGGCGCCGGAATACTGGCACGGCAATTGTACGAATGCACCATCCGGGCGGCTATTGACCATTTTCCCGCCGCTGCGCATAGTCAGCGCATGGGGAGCAGTGCACAGATATATCCGTATCGCGCCTGGTGGGGGCTGGCCGCGTGTGCGGCGCTGATGGGCGTCATTATGCTGCTGGCACCGTTCACGCCTTTCGAACTGCAACCTCGCGCCCATAGCTTCGATTACCCCTGGAAACTGCCGGACCCGACGGCGTGGACGCGTGCAATCGCGTGGACCTGTTATGCGCTGCATCAGGTCGGTATCTGGTACCTGATCTACCGGGCACAAACACTGCGGCCCGGATACGCGAAGGGTCTGCATACTTTCAATGTGCAGGCGCTCGCGCTGAACGGCGGTTTTGTTCTGCTGCACATCGCGCAGACGAAGTGGACCTACGATGCGCTCGCGCAGGATGTGCCTGAGCTCACGGCACTGTTGTCAGTTGCACTCATGCTGTTCGTTATCCTGATCATGGAAAACGACCGGCGCGGGATGTTCTTTGGCAAACGCGTGCCGTTTCCGCAGGCTATAGGCGAGTACACGCGCAAATATCACGGCTACTATTTTTCCTGGGCAATTACCTACACCTTCTGGTATCACCCGGTCGAAGTGACACCGGGGCATCTGCTCGGCTTCTTTTATATGTTTCTGCTGCTGTTGCAAGGCAGCCTGTTCATGACGCGTTATCACGTAAACCGCTGGTGGACGTTGTCGCTCGAGATGATGATGGTCTTGCACGGCACGACTGTGGCGTATTTTGCGGTGGCGGGGCTGGAAGCGCGCTGGTCGCATTTCCTGTTCGGTGGCCTGACGGTCTTCCTGATCACCCAGATGCACGGTGTGCCGTTTAAGCGCTGGCAGAAAGCAGCGATTGTGGCGGCGATTCTGATGGGTGCGGCGTTCTACTACACCAGTCACATCGAAGAGCTCGCGCGGATTCCGCGCATACTGCTGGTGCGTTACGGGGCGACCTTTATCCTCGCGGGCCTGATCTGGCTGATCATCCGGCCCTTTGTCAAACGCAGAGTCAGCGCCTGACTGCGTGAATGGTCTTCACGGTATCCAGGTATATGTGATTCACCCCCGTTAGCTCGAAACCCGCAGCGCGCACATTGCTCACGGTATCCCTGTCGAGTTCAGGTCCGAAACGCTGCGTGATCCGGCTCATGCCTTTCATCATGATGTTGAACGGGAACCAGTGACTGCCCGTGTGTTCGAACATGTGCAGTTCGCCGCCCGGTTTGAGTACGCGCTTCAGCTGTTCAAGCCCGCCGACCGGATTCGGCACCGAGCAGAATGTGCAGGATGTGAACACCTGGTCGAAGCTGTTGTCTTCGAAGCGCATGTCATGCACATCCATCACTTCGGCGTTGATGGTGCCGTCATAATGCTCGATGCGCTCCCTCGCGTGTTCCAGCATCGCCGGACTGATATCGATGCCAGTGACGGTTCTGCCCGGGGGGAAGGTCGGGATGTCCAGCCCGGTACCAAGGGCGAGAAATAAAATCTTTGCATCCGGCCGCATGCGCTCGAAAAACTCGAGCTTGTTTGGTTTCCAGCGTTTCTCCGGACCATTCGCCGACATCATGTCGAATGTCGGTGCACAACGATCCCATTTGTCGCGGGTTGCGGTATCCATTGATTACTCCGGAAGTTTTTGCCGGCCGCCGATCGCCGCATTGAGCAAGTAGACCGCGACCAGCACTGTCATGCCTGTATAGGTTCCCCAGCGCAGCGACGCAAAGAACGAGAGGTCATGCATACCGCCCCACATTCCGCCAAACATCCCGGTCAACATGCACGGCATCATGATTTCCATGATGCCGAGCCGCGGTGCCAGCAGGCCCATGCTCATGCCCATTGCGATCACCATGCCGACGACCATGCCGGCCAGCATGCCGGGCAGCATCGGCAGGTTGCCGCCGATAAGTAGCGTGGCGACGCCGGTCGAGACAATGCCGACCGCGATGTTCGAGAGCACATCACCGGCCACAAAGTAGAGACGCTTTTCCATTTCCTGACTCCCCGGCGTCAGCGCACGTACCAATGCAATGATGGTAGCGCGCCATCAGCCTCGTGGATATATATCGACTCGGTAAACCCGGGTAGCGGATATACTGATAAGCGGGTGACTGCACAGGAATAGCATTGCTATGACCAAGGTACTGATATTTGGCGGAACGCGCGGCACCGGGCTCGAAGCAGCACGGGAGCTTGCGGCTCGCGGCGAACACGTGACGGCTGTTGTGCGCGAATCATCCGATACGGCTGAGCTCGATGCGCTCGGCGCCGCAACTGTCACTGCAGATATTTTTTCTGCGGAGAGCGTGAGCGGTGTGTTCGCCGCCGGCAGTTACGATGCCGTCGTGCTGAGCCTTAGCGGCAAGCGCGGTGAGGAACAACGCCCCGATCGTGAAGGCGTGCGCGTGATCGTGGAAGTCGCGCGTGAGTTTGGAGTGAAGCGCGTGGTTATGGTGACCGCGATCGGTTCCGGCGACAGCCGTGACGCGGTGGCACCCAAAGTGCTGGAAGTGCTCGGTGAGGTTCTCGCGATCAAGACAGAGGCCGAGGACTTCCTGATGGGTGCCGGAGTGGACGCGACGATTGTGCGTCCGGGTGGTCTGGCTGACGCGCCGGCCAGCGGTACGGGGGTGCTGAGCGACGATCACATGACGATGGGTGTCATCAATCGTTCCGACCTCGGCGCACTCGTTGCCGACTGTATTACCGACAATGCAACCATTGGCAACGTCTATCACGCCGTTGACCCGGAAATTAAATGGCAGGCGCCGTTGCAGCGGGGTGAGGACGTGCCCCGCTGATTTGCTATGCGCCGCGAATTGTCCACACGTTTTACGTTTATGTACCGGTGGGTCATTTCCGGCGTGCTGACGGTGCTGGCTGTCACGTTGGTGTTGTATGTGTCATGGCCCACCGGCATCGCAGACCGGACCCCGGTCGCGATCGCAGCCAGCGTTGTTATTGCCGCACTGATGATGTTGTTGGCGCGCGCCTACGACCGGGCCAAGCGAGTCTGGCTGGATAGCGACACGCTCATTATTAACGACTACAACCGTACGATCGAAGTGCCGGTCGCGGAACTCGAGTCGGTAGGCCAGTTGTTTCTGTTCGGTCCCGAGCGCATTTCACTGCACTTCAAGCGTCCGACAGTATTCGGCTCAAAAATCATGTTCTTTGCGCCGCTGCGGTGGCCGGCGCGGTCGCCGCACCCGCTCGCAGAGGAGTTGCGGGCTTTGGCTGCTACACACAGCGCCTGAACGGTACCGTGAAAAACCTGCTCACGACCCGCGCCGTGAGCCGCGCTGCAACTTGTCAGTTCCGAACCGCGCTGTGATGTCATCCATGGTTTGCAACAGGCGTGGGTCGGACTGTGTTGCCGTGGTGCTGAACATGTCTCCCTGCACGCCATCGATATCCGCCCAGTCACTGATACCGACGCCGATCAGGCGCACCGGTTCAGGCGGAAGGTCGCCCGCGTTCAGTAGGGCCCATGCCGTAGCCAGAATCTGTTTGTCATCCTGCGTCGGGGTGTGCAGTGTCTTTTGCCGTGTCAGCGTTGTGAAATCGCGGTAACGGACTTTCAATCGCACCACTTTGCCGGCGAGTGATTCGCGCCGGGCCGTGGCCGCGACCTGTTGAGCGAGTTCCACGAGCACACTGCGCAATTTATCCGGCGCTTGCTGATCCTGCTGGAACGTGCGCTCCTTGGAAATACTTTTGCGCTGTCGGCCGGTCTTGACCTCGGCGGATGCGATGCCATTTGCCTGGCGCTGAAAACCGGCCGCAGCCCGCCGGCCGAGATGATGCGCGAGCCATTCCGGGTCTGCCGCGCGTACCTGCGCAATCGTTTTGAGGCCGAGACGGGCAAATTTCTGCTGCGTCACGCGACCGTTGCCGCGCAGGTTTTCCACCGGCATCGGCGCCAGAAAGTCGAGCACGTCGGCGGCCGGTACGACCGTGAGCCCGTCCGGTTTGTTGTGATCGGAGCCGAGTTTCGCGATTAAGCGGTTTGGCCCGATGCCCACCGAGGCTGTCAGGCCGGTAGCTTCGTGTATCGCGTCTTTGATGCGCCGGCCAATGGTTTCGGGCGAGCCCAGCAACTTGTCGAGACCGGAGATGTCCAGGTAAGCCTCATCGATCGAGGCTTTCTCAACCGTCGGCGAAATGTCGTGCAACACCGCGAACACCTGTTTGGAGGCAGCCGAGTACTTGGCAAAGTCCGGGCGCAGGTAAATGCCTTCCGGACACAATCGGTACGCACGGCTGACGGGCATTGCGGAGTGCACGCCGAACTCGCGCGCTTCGTAGGAGGCAGCGGCAACGACACCCCGGCCACCCGGCCGGGCGCCGACCATCACCGGCTTGCCGCGGTATTCCGGATTGTCGCGCTGTTCGCAGGTCGCGAAAAAAGCGTCGAGGTCAACGTGGGCGATCAGCGTGGCATCGTTGCTGCTCATACCCGCATGTTACTCTCGTCTGTGATGAAGATGGCGGGCAAAAACGTACTCATCACCGGCGGTGCGCGCGGCATGGGCAGGGAAACTGCGCGCAAGCTCGCTGAACACGGTGCTCATATCATCATCGTGGACTGGGAAGGCGAAGCCGGCACGCGCCTGCGCGATGAAATCAACGCGGGGCCGGGTACGGCGGAATTCCGCTACTGCGAGCTGACCCGCTTCCCGGCGATTCGTGCACTGGCCGCCGATGTGATTGCAGCCCACAACCGGCTCGACGTGCTGTTTTGTAATGCAGGCATCACCGACCCGGTACGCCGCGAGACTCCGGAAGGGTATGAACATCACGTGGCGACCTGCCATCTGGGGCACTTTCTGCTCACCCACTTGTTGCTCGACTTACTGAAGCAAAGCGCGCCGGCCCGGATACTGCTGACGTCATCGGAGGCGCATAAAGCGGGCGAAGGCCTGGATTTTGACGACCTCAACAACGAGCGGATCTGGAAAGACCACGACAAGCCTTCCAACGCGGCATCCTTTGCCGCCTATCACCGCGCCAAGCTCAGCAATCTCTATTTTATGTATGAGCTCTCAGAGCGGCTGCAAGGCACCCGCG
>JABDLC010000034.1 GCA_013001905.1 Gammaproteobacteria bacterium
AAGCCTTCACGGAAGAAGGCAGCTAAAAAGAAGACGGCGAAGAAAAAGAAAGCTTCGACGAAGAAAAAATCTGCTTCAAGGAAGAAGAAAGTTAGCAAAAAGAAAAAATCGCCGGTAAAGAAAAAGACGGCTAAAAAGGCTCCGGCTAAGAAATCATCCAAAAAAGCGGCCAAAAAATCAGCGAAGAAAAAGTCCGCAAGCAAAGCGGCGGATGACGGAAAACCGGTCAAGAAAAAGATTGTCGTAAAAAACCCTGCCAAGCGTTTTGCGAGCCGGGCGGCGATCGCTCAGCCGATGAAACCCGCAGATCACGTGCCACCGCGCCCGAGGCGCCGCAAGAAAGTCAGCAACGATCATCTGATCCATGGCATTGAGCCTTACAAGGCTGCTGCGGGCGAGGAATACATGAACGATAAACAGCTCGAGCACTTCCGCCAGATTCTGGAAGCCTGGAAGCGCGAGCTGATGGAAGAAGTTGATCGCACCGTGCATCACATGCAGGACGAAGCGAGCAACTTCCCGGACCCGAACGACCGCGCCACGCAGGAGTCTGAATTCAGCCTGGAACTGCGCACCCGCGACCGCGAACGCAAGTTGCTGAAGAAAATCGATCAGGCCATTGGCCGAATCGATGAGGGTGAATACGGTTACTGTGAGGAAACCGGCGAAGAGATTGGTTTGAAACGTCTTGAGGCGCGTCCGGTGGCCACGCTGTCAGTGGAAGCACAGGAACGTCGCGAAGTTGCGGAACGCCAGTACCGCGACAGCGACGACCGGTATCGCTGACGGTAAAACACCATACCGGGGGCGCTTTGCCCCCAGCCCTACCGGCCCTCTCCACTTCGGCTCGCTGGTTGCAGCGGTCGCCAGCTACGCTCAGGCGCTCCACAGCGCCGGAGAATGGCTCGTTCGCATTGAAGACATCGACCCCACCCGTGAAGCCCCCGGCGCCGCAGATAGCATCCTGCGCACCCTCGATGCGCATGGCTTCCGCTATCCGGAACCGCTTTATCAGAGCAGCCGCCTGGAGACATACGACGCTGTCATTGAACGCCTGTTAACCGATCATCAGGCCTACCCGTGCTCTTGCAGTCGCCGTGAACTGCGTAATTCCGCCCGGAGCGGGCGCGCCGGCATTATCTACCCGGGCCATTGCCGCAATGGAGCGGATACCCGCAAACGGCCCGCGACAGCAGTCCGCCTGCGCACTGACGGGGCGAACGTGAGTTTCGTCGACGCGTTGCAGGGGCCGCAATACTGCGACGTGGAAAAAGAAATCGGCGACTTCCTGCTGCGCCGCGGAGACGGCTTTGTCGCGTATCAACTCGCAGTCGCATTTGATGATGCAGAGCAGCAAATCAGCGAGGTGGTGCGGGGCACCGACTTGCTCGATTCCACATTCATGCAGTCGCTGGTACTGGAAAAACTGGGTCTGACTCCGCCCGCGTATGCGCATTTTCCGGTCGTACTGGGGGCCGATAACCACAAGTTGTCGAAACAAACAGGCGCTCCGGAAGTTGACAATAATTCGCCTAATATCAATTTATTACGAGCACTTTCTTTTCTGTTGCAGGAACCTCCCGAAGCACTGCTCACCGCGCCGGTAGCCCGCATCTGGGAATGGACCACCGAGCATTGGGACATCACCCGCTTAGAGGGAGTACAGAGTCGGTCGGAAAGGAGTATTATGGTGCAGTGAATCGAACCTGACACGAACCAGAGCTGCTCGAAGCAGCCGCAGCAACTTGAGCCGGCATTCCCCGGCTTGAGCAATTGAAACCAGGGGGAGCGATATGAATGAACCCCGTTTGATTCGAAAGTACGCCAATCGCCGGCTGTACGATACTGTTCGCAGCCGCTACGTAAATCTCGCCGACGTGCGCAATCTGATCGCGGATGGCGTCAAAGTGAAAGTGGTTGAGCAATCCTCATCGCGTGACATCACCAACAGCATTTTGCTGCAGATCATTGGCAGCATGGAACGTGATAACGGCGCGATACTCACCACCGCCTTTTTGACCGACCTGATCCGTTCAGCCGGCCGCGACGACCCGGGCCTGCCCGAACGTCTGCAGTCTGCACTGCGAGGCGCACTGCCCACCCCGCCGCTGCACCAGTAGTCGCGGGAGACGGCCAAAAAAAAGCCAGCCAGGCGTCACGCCTGACTGGCTAGGGGTTACACCTGTATCTGCGATTTATGCAGCGTCGTCCTCAAGATCACGCATGCTGAGACGCACACGACCCTGACGGTCAACCTCCAGCACTTTAACCTTGATGATGTCGCCTTCGGCCAGCTTGTCGCTAACCTTCTCCACACGCTCGCTCGAAATCTGCGAGATGTGCACAAGACCGTCTTTACCCGGCAGGATCGTGACGAATGCGCCGAAGTCCATCAGGCGTGCAACACGACCTTCGTAAATCCGGCCCACTTCTACTTCAGCAGTGATCAGCTCAATGCGCTTCTGCGCCTCGCGCCCTGCACTGCCCTCAACAGAAGCAATCTTGACCGTGCCGTCATTATCGATATCGATTGTGGCGCCGGTCTCTTCAGTGATAGCGCGGATCGTTGCACCGCCCTTACCGATAACGTCGCGGATTTTCTCCGGATCAATCTTGATCGTGACAATCGTCGGCGCCCAGTCAGATACCGACTCGCGGGCCGAGCTGATGTCTTTCGCCATCTCACCGAGGATGTGCAGGCGGGCATCGCGTGCCTGAGCCAGCGCATCCGCCATGATTTCCTTGGTAATACCCTGGATCTTGATGTCCATCTGCAGCGCCGACACGCCTTCAGCGGTACCGGCCACCTTAAAGTCCATGTCACCGAGATGATCCTCGTCACCGAGGATATCGGTCAGCACTTTGTACCGGTCACCGTTTTTGACGAGACCCATGGCGACACCGGCAACCGGTGACTTCACCGGCACGCCTGCATCCATCAGCGCGAGGCTGGTGCCACACACGGATGCCATTGAACTGGAACCGTTCGACTCGGTGATTTCCGACACCACGCGAATGGTGTAAGGAAATTCCTCTGCGCTCGGCAGCACCGCTTCGATACCGCGACGAGCCAGTTTGCCGTGACCGATTTCTCGGCGCTTGGGCGAACCCATAAACCCGGTCTCGCCTACGCAGTAGGGAGGGAAATTGTAATGCAGCATAAAGCGGTCACGAATTTCGCCGTCCAACGCGTCGATAATCTGCGCATCACGATCGGTACCCAGCGTTGCGGTGACGATCGCCTGCGTTTCACCACGCGTAAACAGAGCCGAACCGTGCGTACGCGGCAGCACACCGGTGCGAACGTTGACCGGTCTTACCGTCGTGGTGTCACGGCCATCGATACGCGGTGCGCCCTCGAGCACACGCTCACGGACGATTTCAGCTTCCAGCTTATGGAACTGAGCCGACACCTCGTCAGCGCTGAATTCACCGGAACCGTCTTCAGGTACCAGCGCAGCAACAGCCGCATCACGAATCTCGCCAATGCGCGCGTAGCGATCCTGCTTGTCAGAGATCTGGTATGCCTCGGTCAGGTCATTGGTCGACTGCGCTTTCACAGCCTCCACCAGAGCGGTGTTCACTTCCGGCGCCTGCCAGTTCCAATCGGGCTTACCTGCTTCGGCCTTCAGTTCATTGATCGCGTCAATCGCAACCTGCATCTGCTCGTGACCGAAGACGACGGCTCCGAGCATGGTGTCTTCTGACAGGCAATCGGCCTCCGATTCAACCATCAGCACCGCGTCAGCCGTACCGGCTACCACCAGATCAAGCTGCGAGTTTTCGAGCTTGCTCTTGGTCGGGTTCAGTACATAGTTGCCGTCAACGTAGCCGACGCGCGCCGCACCAATCGGGCCCTGAAACGGCATACCGGAAATTGCCAGCGCAGCTGACGCGCCGATCAACGCCGGAATATCAGGATTAACTTCAGGATTCAGTGATACCACCGTGGCAACAACCTGAACCTCGTTCTTGAAACCTTTAGGAAACAGCGGACGGATCGGCCGATCGATCAGCCGGGATGTCAGCGTTTCTTTTTCTGCAGGCCGCCCTTCACGCTTAAAGAAACCGCCCGGGATTTTGCCCGCAGCGTAGGTTTTCTCTTCGTAGTTCACTGTCAGCGGGAAAAAGTCCCGGCCAGGATCTGCCTGTTTGCGACCGACTGCAGATACCAGCAGTACGGTGTCGGCGACGCTTACCATCACTGCGCCATCAGATTGGCGAGCGATCTCGCCGGTTTCCAGCGTCACATCGTGCTCGCCGTATTTGAATGTTTTCTTTACTAAAGCCACTTTAATTTACTCTTCTCTTACTTACTTTCGCTTAATTGCCTACCCGCTCATGCGTGCCCAATGCACACACAAAAACACGCACGGTCGCAGTACTGCAGACCGTGCGTTTTCAAATCAAAAGCTATGAATCCTCAGCGACGCAGACCGAGTCGCTTGATCACCTCGCGATAACGTTCGTTATCTTTGGCCTTGAGATAATCCAGCAATTTGCGGCGGTTATTAACCATCCGCAGGAGGCCACGACGTGAATGATGATCTTTCTTGTTCTTGTCGAAATGCTCAGTCAGCTCGTTAATACGGGCTGACAGCAGCGCGACCTGGACTTCCGGAGACCCGGTGTCTGCGTCATCACGCTTGTAATCTTCAATAATGCTTGCTTTTTGTGCTCCCGAAAGAGACATCTAACCCTACTCCTGTTGTGGAACCTGCCCATCAGATTCGCGCGGTATTGTACCCGCAGAGAACCCTTTCTAACACCCTGATTTAGGGATTTTTTTCGCTGTTCGCGGCGCCCGGCGGCCCCTCTAAGAGCCCCGGAAACAGGCGTTTAGGCGCGACCTGGCCGCCCGCCACCTCACCCATGCCGAGCAGCGTGCCGCCGTCTCCGTACAGCCTGACCAGCCCGTCCGGCGCATCCGCCACGGCCACAGGCTGACCGCGGACTACATAAAATGCCTCCGTAGGCCCGAGTTGCAGGGCCGGAAAGGCCTGCAAGCCGCTGTCCACCGGCAGCAGCAGCGCATCGAGTGCAGCCGCATCCCCTGCCAGGGCCTCGACAGTCGCCAGTGGAGTCATATCCTGGCCACCGAAGGGCCCGACAGCCGTGCGATGCAAAGCAGCGACATGCGCCACCGTGCCGAGCTGCGCGGCGATGTCTTCCACCAGCGTGCGTATATAGGTGCCCTTGCTGCAGCGCACCCGAAGCCGCGGCTGCTGCGGATCGAAATCCACCACTTCCAGCTCATGGATCGTCACAGGCCGCGCCTGCCGCTCCACCTCCGCGCCCTCACGAGCGAGCTTGTACAGGCGCTGGCCTTCATGCCGGAGCGCCGAATACATGGGCGGCACTTGTTCGATCGGGCCGCGCAGTGCAGCCAACGCCCCTTCCAGTTGCGCCGGTGTGACGGTATTCAGGTCGGAGCGTTCAACGATGTTGCCGTCCGCATCCGCCGTATCGGTGCGGATCCCAAAATGCGCGACGGTCTCGTATTCTTTGTCGGCATCCAGCAGATAGCCGGACACCTTCGTCGCTTCACCAAAACACAACGGCAGCAGCCCGCTGGCCGCCGGGTCGAGACTGCCGGTGTGGCCGGCTTTCGCAGCGTCGTAACAGCGGCGCGCAATCTGCAGCGCCTTGTTGGAGGTTATACCGATCGGTTTGTCGAGCAGCAGGATGCCGTGCACCGGCCTCCCGCGATTGCGGCGCCTAGCCATCGCTGTCGTCACGATCGCGCGAGCGCGCATCGCGAATGAGACGATCCATCGCTGCGGCGTTCGCCGTCGTGTCATCGAGTTCGAAGCGCAATTCCGGCACCCGACGTACCGTCAGCTCTTTAGCGAGGCGGCGACGCAAGAATCCGAGCGCTTTGGCGAATGCCGGGGAGAGATCCTCCGGCTGCCCTTCAGCCTGAAGAATGCTGTAGTAAACCCACGCGACACTCAGATCGCGGGTAACCCGCACAGCAGTAATGAACACACCTTCAAAGCGCGGATCACGCAGATCATTGCGCAACACGTCACTCAGTACGCGTTGAATCTGATCTTCAATCCTGCGGCTGCGGGGAAAGTCCCTGGACATGAAGGTGAACTGATCGCGTGATCAGGATTTTTTGGTACGTGCGACTTCGATGCGCTCGTAGCACTCAATCTGATCGCCGACTTTGACGTCATTGTAATTTTTCACGCCGATGCCGCATTCAGTGCCGGCACGCACCTCATTCACGTCATCTTTGAAACGCCGCAGTGACTCAAGTTCACCCTCGTAGATCACAGTGTCGTCACGCAACACACGAATCGGGTTGCTGCGCTTGACGAACCCGTCAACCACCAGACAACCGGCGATGTCGCCGAGCTTCGGCGAACGGAACACGTCACGCACCTCTGCCAGGCCCACGATCTGTTCGCGAATCTCCGGAGCCAACATACCGGTCACTGCATTCTCGACGTCTTCGATGGCCTCGTAGATGATGCTGTAGTAGCGAACTTCCACACCGGATTCTTTGATTGCATTACGGGCGGCGCCATCGGCCCGAACATTGAAGCCGATAATGATTGCGCTGGATGCAGCGGCAAGGTTCACATCGGACTCGGTAATGCCGCCGACGCCGGAATCGATCACCTTCACCGATACCTCATCATTGGACAGGCTCACCAGAGCATCACGCAGCGCCTCTGAGCTGCCGTGCACGTCCGCCTTCACGAGAATCTGCACGCTCTTGAGCTCGCCGCTCTTCATCTGACCGAACATATCTTCGAGCTTCGCGGCCTGCTGCTGAGCCAGCTTGGCCTCACGCGTGCGCGTGTGGCGGAACTGCGCCACTTCACGAGCTTTGCGCTCATCACCCACGACGACCATCTCATCGCCGGCATTGGGCGTACCGGACAAGCCGAGTACAGCGACCGGAGTCGACGGACCAGCCGAAGTTACTTCCTGACCGTTTTCATCCTGCATCTTGCGAACGCGACCGAATACTTCGCCTGCCACAATCGGATCACCCTGATTCAGAGTGCCGCGCGTGACCAGTGCCGTTGCGACCGTACCGCGACCGGTTTCCAGACTTGATTCGATGATGACACCTGCCGCCGGGCCGGTATCCACCGACTTCAGTTCCAGCACGTCAGCCTGCAGCAAAATCGCTTCAAGCAGATCATCGATACCCTCGCCCGTCTGTGCAGACACGTTGACAAAGATGTTCTCACCACCCCAGTCCTCCGGGATGACTTCAAGCGCGGTCAGTTCGTTACGGGCACGATCCGGATCCGCATCCGGCTTATCAACTTTATTCACCGCAACAATCAGAGGCACGTCGGCCGCTTTCGCGTGCTTCACCGCCTCTTCGGTCTGCGGTTTAACGCCGTCGTCAGCCGCAACGACGAGAATCACAATATCGGTAACCTGTGCTCCGCGGGCACGCATGGCGGTAAATGCCGCGTGACCCGGCGTGTCGAGGAACGTAATGCTGCCTTTGTCCAACTGCACGTTATACGCGCCGATATGCTGGGTAATGCCACCGGCTTCGCCGTCTGCAACCTTGGCACGCCGGATGTAGTCGAGCAGCGAGGTCTTACCGTGGTCAACATGCCCCATGATGGTCACGACAGGCGGGCGGGAAACTTCGTCGCCATCACTGCCGATTTCGCCGAGTATCTCGTCGTCGAGCGAGCTGTCCTTGACCGGCACAGGGTTGTGGCCGAGTTCTTCGACCACCAGTATGGCCGTGTCCTGATCGATAATCTGATTGATGGTGGCCATGACACCCATGCCCATCATCACCTTAATAACTTCGCCGCCTTTAATGGCCATCTTCTGCGCCAGATCGCCGACAGAAATTGACTCCGGAATCTGGACTTCCCGAATAACGGGCGCTGTGGGCTGCTCAAAACCGTGTTGACTCTCGACCTTGACCGCTGCTGAGCGTTTGCGGACTGTCTTTTTCTTACGCCGGCGACGCGGGTCGGTCGTGACGTGCAGCGTTGAATCACCACCGGCCTTGGCACGGCGTTGTTTACGTGCGTCACGCTGACGCTCTTCGCTTTCTTTTTGCGCGGCCTGCCGTGCTGCGGCTTCGGCAGCCAGCTGACGCTGTGTTGCCTCATCGACTTTTTCCGCCTGCTGCTGAGCAGCCAGCGCGGCCTCGGCCTCTTCAGCCTCTTTGCGCTTGGCTTCTTCTTCGGCTGCCTTGCGAGCTTCAATCTCCGCGGCCTTGCGATTCTCTTCGGCCTGACGAGCATCTTCTTCAGCCTGACGCTGCGCCTCCAGCTCTTCCTGCTGCTGGCGGGCCTGTTCCTCAAGGACTTCGCGCTTGACGTACGACTTCTTCTTGCGGACCTCGACGTTCACGGTGCGCGAGCGACCCTGCCCGCCGGAGACCTTCAATTCGGTCTTGGCGCGACGATTGATTGTAATTTTGCGCGGACTCAATGTGTCGCGCTGTTCTTTATGCCCGTGACTGCGACGCAGGTGATTGAGCAGCTCCATCTTGGCATCTGCGCTAACGACAGCCTCCGCGTCGGCCACACCCACACCGGCTTCTTCCAGCTGCACCAAAAGGCGCTCCACCGGAATCTTCAGTGTCTCTGCAAGTTGTGCGACTGTCTCACCGGACATATGCGCTCTCCCTCAGCCCGCCAGCCTCAGCCGGCCTGCTCCTCATCTTCGAACCAGTGTGCACGCGCCGCCATAATCAGCTCGCCTGCACGCTCTTCGTCCAACGCTTCAATTTCCAGAAGGTCATCTACCGCCTGCTCCGCAAGCTCTTCGCGGTCAGTGATGCCGCGCGCAGCCAGTTCATACGCGAGGCTTTTCTCCATCCCGTCCAGATCCAGCAAATCCTGCGCCGGCTCGGCACCGTCAATCTGCTCTTCACTTGCGATTGCGCGAGTCAGCAGGACATCGCGGGCACGATTGCGCAGTTCTTCGACGATCGTTTCATCAAATTCTTCGATGGCCAGCAGCTCTTTGCTCGGCACATAGGCAAGCTCTTCCATTGAGGAATAACCTTCCTGCACGAGAATCAGCGCAACATCTTCATCGACGTCCAGCTGCTCCATGAACATACCCAGCAGTTCGCGGGCTTCCTGCTCGCCTTTTTCGTCAGCGTCGGCCTCAGTCATCACGTTCAGCTCGAAACCGGTGAGCTGACTTGCAAGCCGGATATTCTGGCCGCCGCGGCCAATGGCCTGCGACAGCTTGTCTTCCTCAACAGCGATATCCATGCTGTTGGTTTCTTCATCCAGCACGATCGACGTCACGTCGGCGGGCGACATGGCATTGATCACGAACTGCGCCGGGTTTTCATTCCAGAGAATGATGTCGACACGCTCACCGGCAAGCTCGTTGGACACGGCCTGCACACGCGAGCCGCGCATGCCCACACAGGCACCAACCGGATCAATACGCTTATCGTTACTCTTCACCGCAATCTTGGCGCGCAGGCCCGGATCACGGGCGGCGCCCAGTATGTCGATGAGCCCCTGCCCGACTTCCGGCACTTCAATCTTGAATAATTCGATCAGAAACTCGGGCGACGTGCGGGTCAAAAACAACTGCGGACCGCGCGGTTCGCTGCGAACCTCATACAGCAAAGCCTTGATACGATCGTTCGGCCGCACGGGCTCGCGCGGGATCATCTGCTCACGGGCGATAATGCCCTCGGCGTTACCACCAAGGTCGACGTATATACCGTTGCGATCGACACGCTTGACCATGCCGCTCAGCAGCTCACCGACGCGCTCCTCAAACTGCTCGACCACCTGCGCCCGCTCGGCTTCGCGCACCTTCTGCACGATGACCTGCTTGGCCGTCTGGGCGGCGATCCGGCCAAACTCAACTGATTCGATCGGCTCTTCCACAAACTCGCCTGGCTGCGCGTCCGGGTTCAGGTCCACGGCGTCAATCATGCGCAGCTCACGGGCAGGCTCTTCAAGCTCGGTCGACTCGTCAGCGAAGACCATCCAGCGACGGAAGGTTTCGTATTCACCGGTTTCCCGGTCGATAGCCACACGGACCTCAATGTCCTCACCATGCTTGCGGCGGGTCGCAGAAGCCAACGCAGCTTCAATCGCCTCGAAGATGATCTCTTCTTCGACGCCCTTCTCATTCGAGACTGCCTCGACCACCATCAGAATTTCTTTACTATTCATTCCGTTCTACCTGGATCTGCTTTGCCCGATCCGTTGCTAAAACTCCGGCACAACGCGTGCCGTATCAATTTCCTGAAAGGGAATCGCAAACGTTTCTTTCCCTTCCTTCACTAATACATTCGGCTCTTCATAGCCGACCAGTCTGCCTTTGTAGTTGCGGCGCCCTTCGACAATCCGCTTTAACTTCAGCTTGACCTTGCTGCCCGCAAATCGCTCAAAATGAGCAGCTTTCACGAGCCGCCGGTTCAATCCCGGCGATGACACCTCAAGGCTATATTCCCCGGGTATCGGATCTTCCACATCCAGCAGCGCGCTTACCTGACGACTGACCTTTTCGCAGTCTTCCAGCGCGATGCCGTCTTCCTTGTCGATAAAAAGCCGCAGCACACCGCCGCCACCAACAAGGTTGACCTCGATATCAGCCAGTTCATATCCCAGCTGTTCGATTTCGGGCTCGAGCAGCGCAATGATCTGGTCCTTATGCACTTCACTCATATCCGAATCCTGCACAACCAAAAAGTGGGCACTAAAGCCCACTTCGTCTGCACCGCGTTCGGTGCAGCAACCCCTCAACGAGGAGACCAAAAAAAAGCCCTTAAAAAAGGACCCTTTACGGAGACTTCCTAAACCGGTCTGTGGAATTTCCATCGACCGGCTCAGACCGCCCTACTGCAGCGGAGCCGCATTCTAGCAGAGCACACCCCCAATTGGCAGCCCTGCAAACACCCATAAATCCTTGGGCTGCAACAAAAAAGCCCGTCGATCGCGAGACCGACGGGCTCTGTATTTGGTAGCGGGGGCAGGATTTGAACCTGCGACCTTCGGGTTATGAGCCCGACGAGCTGCCAGACTGCTCCACCCCGCAGCTGCGGAGCGGGATACTACAGAGGTACCCCGGGGTGCGCAAGCAGTGTTTTACAGGCGGGCGTCAGGCCAGCGCTGCTGCGCACAGCGCCATCAGCGGGTTCGCAAAGATGCCAAGGCCCAACATCGCCAGTGCATTGGCGCTCAGCAACACACGCACGTTGAGCCCGGCTTCGACGGGGCTGCTGTCATCGCCCGATTCAAAATACATATTGCGGATTACACGCAGGTAATAAAACGCGCCAACGACTGAGAACAGCACGGCGATAATCGCAACCCAGGCCAGCCCGGCCTCAACCAGCGCGGCCAGCACGTAGAGTTTGGCAAAGAACCCAACGAACGGAGGAATGCCGATCATGCTGGCCATGACAATGAGCATCATGGCTGCAAACCACGGACTGCGTGCGTTCAATCCGCGGAAGTCATCGAGCTCGTCAGCCTCGAAACCTCGCCGTGACAACAGCAGAATCATGCCGAAAGCGGCCGCCGCCATGATGCTGTACACGATCGTGTAGAACAACGCAGCTTCATGCCCTTCCGGCGAATTCGCTGCAAAACCGGTCAGCACAAACCCGACATGGCCCACGGTCGAGTACGCGAGCATGCGCTTGATGTTCGTCTGCGCGATGGCAATGACGTTGCCAAGCACGATCGACAACACGCCCAGCCCCATCACCAGCGGTGCCCAACTGTCGGCGACGGGCCCCAGCGCGGTATCCAGCAACCGCGTCAGCATGGCGAATGCAGCCAGCTTGGGCGCGGTGCCGATGAACAACGTGACGCTGGTCGGCGCACCGTGATAGAGATCCGGCACCCAGTTATGGAACGGAACCGCGCCGAATTTGAAGGCAATGCCCACCACGACAAAAGCGGTACCCAGCAATGCCGCCGAAACCACACTGCCATCACCTGACAACGCTGCAGCGATTTCATCCAGCTGCAGGCTGCCGGTCACGCCGTACAGCATCGACATTCCGTACAGCAGCACACCCGAGGCGATAGCGCCGAGAACGAAGTACTTCATGGCCGCTTCAGCGGCCACCGGCGAATTGCGGTCAAAAGCAGTCATCGCGTACAGCGCCAGCGACATGAGCTCCAGCCCGAGGTACATCGTCAGCAGACTGTGCGCCGAGATCATAACGAACATGCCGAGCACCGCGAACAGGCCCAGCAGGTAGTACTCGCCCTTAAGCAGCCCCCGGTCACGCAGGTAGGCATGTGAATAAACGAAGACTATTGCCACAACAATCAGGGTGAACAGCTTCAACACCCTCGCCAGACCATCGGCAACAAAACTGCCGTCAAAGGTCAGGACTGTGCCGCCTTCAGCACCGGCACCAACGAACCAGGCAGTGACCAGCAGCGTCGTCAGTGCAAGCCACAGCGTCCAGCTCTTGCGCTCCGGGCTGATAAACAAGTCCGCCAGCAGCACGACACAGATACCGGTTGCGAGCGCGATTTCCGCCATCGCAGGCGCGAATTGCGGGATCACAAAATTCATTCGGCCAGCCCCTCAGTCAGTACTTCCGGGAGTTTGGAATCCATTACATGGGTGATGAGACTGTCGAGCGACGGCCGCATCATGTCGATCAGCGGATCCGGATAAACGCCGAGCGCGAGCACACTGACGGCCAGTATTCCCAGCAGCCAGCCTTCACGCCCGTTCATGTCATGCAGGTCTTTCACCTGATCGTTCGCGATTTCACCGAAGATCACCCGCTTCACCATCCACAGGGTATAGGCCGCGCCCAACACGAGCGTGGTCGCGGCGAGGAATGCATACCAGAAACTGGCCTGAAAACTCGCCAGGATCACGAGGAACTCGCCAACGAACCCTGACGTACCCGGCAGACCCGCGTTGGCCATGGCGAAAAACACCATCAGCGCGGCGAACTTCGGCATGGTATTGATCACGCCGCCATAATCGGCAATCTGGCGCGAATGCATGCGGTCATACAGGACGCCGACGCACAGGAACATGGCGCCGGATATCAGGCCATGTGAAATCATCTGCACCATAGCGCCGGTAATACCCATCGACACACCGGAGGGCACTTCATCTCCTGCGCCGTTCTGCAAAATTGCCCAGACGAGAAACAAACCCAGTGTTACGAACCCCATGTGCGCAATCGATGAATAAGCGATCAGCTTTTTCATGTCCTGCTGCACCAGCGCAACGAAACCAATGTACACAACGGCAATGAGTGACATCGCGATCACCAGGCCATCCAGTGCCGCGCTGCCGTCAGGCGTGATCGGCAGACTGAAACGCACGAAGCCGTAGCCACCCATCTTCAGCAATACGGCGGCCAGAATGACAGAGCCGCCCGTGGGCGCCTCCACGTGCGCATCCGGCAACCAGGTGTGGACCGGCCACATCGGAACTTTGACTGCAAACGCGGCCAGAAAGGCGAGGAAGATCCAGATCTGCGCTGTCGAACTGATCGGCAGTTCATGAAAATCCAGAATGCTGAAGCTGCCGGACTGCAGATACAGGTATACCAGCGCGACCAGCATCAACACCGACCCGAGGAACGTGTAGAGAAAGAATTTCACGGTCGCGTACACGCGCCGCTCACCACCCCAGATACCGATGATAATGAACATCGGTATCAACATGGCTTCCCAGAACACATAGAACAGCATGCCGTCGAGTGCGGAGAACACACCGACCATCAGGCCTTCCAGTATCAGGAACGCCGCCATGTATTGTGCCGGGCGCTGTTTGATCACTTCCCAGCCCGCCACCACGATCATCGGCGTCAGGAAGGTGCTCAGCAAAATCAGCGGCGTCGAAATGCCGTCCACACCGAGGTAGTACTCAATGTTAAATGCTGGGATCCAGGCGACGCGTTCGACAAATTGCATGTCCGCGGTCGCAAAATCGAAACCGGTGTACAGCCCGAGGCTCAGCACGAAGGTCAGCAGCGATATGGCCAGCGCCAGCCAGCGGTCTATACGCGCATCGCCGCGCTCGCCAATCGCGAGTACAGCGAGACCACCGATGACCGGCAGCCAGATTAAGATACTAAGCAGTCCCACGTTCAGCGCTTCCTTAAAATTCCCCGACCGGCCTTGTAGAGCTCAACTCAACCGCTACCAAATAAACCACGCGATAACCGCGCACAGACCGATCACCATCGCGAACGCGTAGTGATACAGATAGCCCGTTTGAATATTGCGAATTTTGCCCGCCATCCAGCCCATCGCATTGGCGGATCCGTTCACCAGCAATCCATCGATCACCGCCGCATCACCACCCCGCCAGAGACCCTGCCCCAGCAGGCGTGAAGCACGTGCCAGCACCTGCTCGTTAAAGTCATCCAGGTAGTACTTGTTCTCCAGCAACCGCTGCACCGCTGCCAGCGGGCCGGCGATCGCAGAGTTTTCACGCAGCCCTTTCAGGAACAGCGGATTTTCCAGGTAGAGGTACCAGGCCGTTGCCACGCCGCCGAGCGCCAGATACAGCACCGGCGACGCAAAGCCATGCAGCGCAAAGTCGAGCGCGCCGTGGTAATCAATCTGGGCGAGCACATCGTGCGCCGGGGCCACGTAGATGGCACCCTCAAAAAAGTCGCCGAACAACGCAGGACCAATCGTCGGCCAGCCGATAATCAGCGACGGTATGGCGAGCAGCACCAGCGGCACGGTCACGACCCAGGGCGATTCATGCAGATGATGGCGGGCATCTTCATCGATGCGTTCATTACCGTGAAACACCAGAAAGAACAGCCGGAAACTGTACAACGCGGTGATAAAGACGCCGGCCATTACACAGAAAAACGCGTAACTGCTGCCGGCAATGGTGGAGTTACCCACCGCAATGATCAGTGCATCCTTGGAGAAAAAGCCGGCGGTACCGGGGAAGCCGATCAGCGCCAACGACCCTGCCAGACTCGTCCAATACGTGATGGGCATGTACTTCTTCAACCCGCCCATCTTGCGCATGTCCTGCTCGTGGTGCAGACCGATAATGACCGAGCCCGCCGCGAGGAACAGCAGCGCTTTAAAAAAGGCGTGCGTCATCAGGTGATACACGCCGGCAGCATACGCCGACGCACCCAGTGCAACCGTCATATAGCCGAGCTGAGACAGTGTCGAATACGCGACTACTCGCTTGATATCGTTTTGCACCAGCCCCATGAAACCGGTGAACAGCGCGGTTGTCGCACCAATCACGATCACGAAGGTCAGCGCTGCTTCAGACAGCTCAAACAGCGGCGACATACGCGCAACCATGAAGACACCCGCCGTCACCATGGTTGCGGCGTGGATCAGGGCCGAAATCGGCGTCGGACCTTCCATCGAATCGGGCAACCAGACGTGCAGCGGTACCTGAGCGGATTTGCCCATCGCACCGATAAACAGACAGATACACGCGACCGTCAGCAGCGACCAGCTGCTGTCGCCGAGAATGTTGATTTCAGCGGCCGCGATCTGATCGGCGACGGCAAAGGTCTCAGCATAGTCCAGCGAGCCCGTGAACATCAGGAGCGCGGCAATGCCGAGCAGAAAACCGAAGTCACCGACGCGGTTAACGATGAACGCCTTCATGTTGGCGAAAATCGCCGTCGGCCGTTTGTACCAGAAACCGATCAGCAGATACGACACCAGACCGACCGCTTCCCAGCCGAAGAACAGCTGCAGAAAGTTATTCGACATCACCAACATAAGCATGGCGAACGTGAATAACGAGATATAGCTGAAGAAGCGCTGATACCCCGGATCATCATGCATATAGCCGATGGTGTAGATGTGCACCATGAGCGAGACGAAGGTCACAACGACCATCATCATGGCGGTCAGGTTGTCGACCAGAAAACCCACTTCCATGTTGACGCCGCCGACGGCCATCCATTGATAGATCGTATCGTTATAGGGCTCGATGCTGCCTGAGATCAGACCGAACAAGGTGTACAACGACAGCAGACATGCGATGCCGACGCCGAGAATCGTGATCGTGTGAGCACCCTTGCGACCGATTTGCCGGCCGAACAGCCCCGCAACGACCGCGGCAATGAGCGGGCTCAGGACGACTGTGAGATAAATCGTTTCCACGCCTTAGCCTCGCATCGTGTTCATGTCTTTGACGTTGATACTGCTGCGCGTACGGAACACGACCACCAGAATCGCCAGCCCAATGGCCGCTTCCGCAGCCGCCACGGTCAGAATGAAAAACACGAACACCTGCCCTGCCGGATCATCCAAAAACCTGGAGAACGCGATGAAATTGAAATTCACGGCGAGCAGTAACAGCTCAATGCACATCAACAGCAGAATCATGTTCTTGCGGTTGATAAAAATTCCGGCAACGGCGATCGCAAACAATGCGCCCGACAACATGAGGTAGTGAGTCAGCGTCAGCATCAGTCAGTCTCCGCGTCCATTTTGACGATGCGCACCCGGTCGTTGCGGTTAACCGCAACCTGCTTGCTGACGTCCTGCACCTTCAGATTCGGCCGCCGTCGCATCGTCAGCACTATCGCTGCAATGATCGCCAGCAGCAGCACAAAGGCTGCCAGCTCAAACGGATAGACATATTCGGTGTACAGCACGGCGCCGAGTTCAGCCGTATTGCTGTAATCGGTGGCGGCCGGCGTAATGCGCTCGAGAACCGGGAGCCCTTCACTGCGCAGCCAGACCACGCTCCAGATCTGCGCGACTGCGATCGTCGCGATAATAATGCCGACCGGTGCGTAGCTCAGAAAACGCTGTCGTAACAGCGTCTCATCATCGATATCGAGCATCATGATGACGAACAGGAACAAGACCATGACGGCGCCGACGTACACCAGCACCAGCACAATGGCCAGAAACTCTGCCTGCAGCATCAGCCACAACACGGCGCTCGTAACAAATGCGAGCACGAGAAACATCGCCGAGTGCACCGGATTGCGCGAGGCGATCACACCTATCGCTGCCGCAAGCAGCACAAAAGCGTAAGTCCCGAAAAAGAGCAGTTCAACCATAAGTGCTTACCGGTAGCGTGCGTCTGCGGCCTTGTCCGCCGCGATCATGTCTTCGTACTTGTCGCCGACAGCCAGCAACTTGTCCTTATTCATGATGTTTTGCCCTTTCTCTTCCATGTGATATTCGAAGATTCGGGTTTCAACAACCGCATCGACCGGACAAGCTTCTTCGCAGAAACCGCAATAGATGCATTTGAACAAATCGATGTCATAGCGGGTCGTGCGACGCGTGCCGTCATCACGCACATCCGACTCGATCGTAATCGCGAGCGCCGGACATACCGCCTCACACAGTTTGCAGGCTATACAGCGCTCTTCCCCGTTGGGGTAACGACGCAGTGCGTGCAGGCCACGAAAGCGCGGTGACTGCGGCGTTTTCTCTTCCGGATACTGAACCGTTACCTTCTTAACAAAGAGGTTCCGCAGCGTCACGCGGAGCCCCAGCAACAACTCCCAAAGTGAAAACGTTTTTATGACCCGTGCAATGGCACTCATATCAAACACTCCATGGCCCGACCTTCATGTAGGCCATAACGCCCTCCACCACAATCCAGACGATGGTGACGGGGATAAACACTTTCCAGCCCAGTCGCATGATCTGGTCATAGCGGTAGCGGGGAAAAGTTGCGCGAAACCAGAGGAAACAAAACAGGAAGAAGCAGGTTTTGGCGACCAGCCAGAACAGTCCCGGCTCAGTCAAAAACTCCAGCGCACCGCCCTTCAGGAAGGTCCAGCCGGCGAATGCGGACTCCCATCCACCGAGAAACATCACGGCGGTCAACGCAGAAATCAAAATCATGTTGGCGTATTCGCCAAGGAAGAACATCGCGAATGCGGCGCCGGAATACTCGACGTGGAAACCCGCCACGATTTCAGACTCACCTTCTGCCACGTCAAACGGCGCACGATTGGTTTCGGCCACACCTGAAATGAAATACACCACAAACAGCGGCAGCAATGGCAGCCAGTACCAGTTCATCACGCCGCCCTGCTGGCCCTCAACGATATCGCCGAGATTCAGGCTGCGGCTTGCCATCAACACGCCCACCAGCGCGAAGCCCATGGCAATTTCGTAGGCAACAATCTGCGCAGCCGAACGCATTGCGCCGAGCAACGCATATTTGGAATTACTGGCCCAGCCCGCGAGGATCACGCCGTACACGCCAAGCGACGTCAACGCGAGCACGTACAGCAGGCCCGCATTGATGTCCGCGATCACAAAACCCGGAAACAACGGGATTACGGCCCAGGTTGCGAGCGCCGGCACCAGCGTCAGCAACGGCGCAATAATAAAGAGGAAGCGGTTGGACTTGGACGGAATGATCACTTCCTTCATCAACAGCTTGATGACATCAGCGAACGGCTGCAACAGGCCACGCGGGCCGACCCGGTTCGGGCCAATGCGGTTCTGCATGTAGCCTATGATCTTGCGTTCAGCCAGTGTGAGAAATGCCACGCAAATGATCACTGTCAGCATGACCGCAACAATCTGCGCGGCAGTAATGACCAGCCACGCGATGGTCTCACCGAGCAACTCGGTGAGAAAGGTTTCGACAGCCGTGTACATGGACTCAAACATGGCGCCGTTCCCTATGCTGACTTACGCCACTCAGGCGCAGCGTCCGGCGTTTTCTGCAATGCATCGGCGCGTCTCACCAGCGCATCGACGGCATAAATGGGAACATCGAGATCGTTCGCAGTGACCGCAACCTCGGGTAAAGCTTCCAGTTCACCGGCAGGCCCACCGGGCTCCGCGCCGTTCAGCGCGTGCAGCTCATCACGCACCTGCTCGGAGCTCTCATAATCAAAGCCCGGCGCATCCAGCAAGTTACCCAGCACCCGCAAGACCTTCCAGGCCGGACGGGATTCACCCACCGGGGCTGCGACCCCGGCAAAGCTCTGCCAGCTGCCCTCGACATTGACGAATGTGCCTGAAGTTTCGGCAAAGGTACCAACCGGCAGCACCACATCTGCGGACTCGCTGGCGCAGTCCGTCAACCACGGCGTTAAAGCCACGATAAAGTCAGCCGCCTGCAATGCATTCTGCGCACCGACCGCATCCGCGCAATCGAGCTTCGGCTCCACACCGGTCAGCAACAGCCCCTTCAACGGGGATGCCAGCATCTGACCAAAGTCACTGCCCCCGGTAGTCACGACGGAGCCTGCCGGACCCCGGTGCGGCAACGCCCCGGCATAGGCAGCGCCGGCGGAGTTGGCGCCTTCCGTAATCTGGCCCAGTGTCGCCCCGGTTGCCGCCGCAAGACGCCGGGCCGCAGCAAGCACTTCGGCGAAAGCCGGGTGCCGCAGCGCCATCAGCCCTAACAGGATAGCGGCGTCATCCTGGCGCAACGATTCGACCATCGCTGTCTGTGTATCGTTACCGCTGCCGCCTTCAGCAACGTCAGCCAGTGCCCCGAGCGCGCCGGCGAAATCCGCCGCCTCATCAATAATTACATTAGCCACCGGGAACAGGTATTCGTAATCGGCTGCGTTCACGAAACTGACCGGAGCACCGGCACTGGCAGCCTTACGCACCCGATGCGCCAGCAAGGGCACCTCGTGACGCAGATTCGAGCCCACAACCAGCAATGCGTTCAGTGACTCGATACCCGCAATGGTCATGCCGAGACCGGGCAGCAACGCTTCGCCGGACTGACCGCGAAAATCCCGTCGCCGCAGACGATGATCGATATTGCCGGACCCCAAATGGCGCATCAGCCGTCCGGCCAGATACGCTTCTTCAGTGGTTGCTGACGGTGACACCCAGGCACCCAACGCCTCGCCACCATCGCTGACCGCAATTTTTCTGAGCCCCGAAGCCGCTTTTTCGAGCGCCTCTTCCCAGGTTGCTTCGCGAAGCTGGCCATCTTCCCGAATCATCGGGCTCTGCAAACGGTCGTCGCTGTAGATGCCTTCGTAACTAAAGCGATCACGATCAGAAATCCAGGTTTCGTTAACCGACTCGTTGTCCCGCGGCACGACACGCTTCAGGGTGCCGCGCAGCACGTGCGCATGCAGGTTGCTACCGAGGCAATCATGCGGCGCGACGGTCGCGCGCTGTTCCATTTCCCAGGCACGCGCACTGAACCGATACGGTTTGTTGTTAAGCGCCCCGACGGGACACAGATCGATAATGTTGCCGGACAACTCATGATCGACACTGTTTTCGATAAAGGTGCCGATTTCCATCCGGTCACCGCGCCCCATCGCACCCAGCTCCTGAATGCCCGCGACTTCCTGGCCGAAGCGCACACAGCGCGTGCAGTGTATACACCGGGTCATGTCCGTAGACACGAGCGGGCCGAGGTTCTTGTCGGCAACGACCCGTTTACCCTCGTTGTAACGGGAGATATCGCGGCCATAGCCCATGGCGATATCCTGCAGTTCGCACTCACCACCCTGATCACAAATCGGACAATCCAGCGGGTGGTTGATCAACAGAAACTCCATCGTCGCTTTTTGCGCTTCGATGGCGTATTCATTGTGCGTATTGACCTCCATATCAGGAGCGACCGGCGTTGCGCAGGCGGGCAGCGGCTTGGGCGCATTGCCGACCTGCACGAGACACATGCGGCAATTGGCGGCCACAGACAGTTTCGGGTGATAACAAAAGCGCGGGATATAAATGCCCGCGGCATCCGTCACCTCGATCAGCATCTGCCCCGGCTGAGCTTCCAGCTCGCGGCCGTCGACGGTAATTTTAATCGTGTCCTGACTCATGTCACTCGTACTCAGGCAGCCTCTCGCCCGGCGTCCACTATCGAACGCCCGCCGTTGTTGATCATGTATTCAAATTCATGAGCAAAGTGCTTGATAAAACTTTGCACGGGCCAGGCTGCCGCGTCGCCCAGCGCACAAATCGTGTGCCCTTCGATCTTGTTGGCAACGCCGACCAGCCGATCCATATCTTCCAGCTTGCCGCGACCCTGTCGGATGCGCGTCAGCATCCGGTACAACCAGCCTGTTCCCTCACGGCACGGCGTGCACTGGCCACAGGACTCGGAGTAGTAAAAACGGGCAATTCGCTCCAGCACCTTAACCATGCAGGTCGTCTCATCCATGATCATCAGTGACCCGGTGCCCAGCGACGAGCCCGCCTTCTGCAGCGAGTCGTAGTCCATCGTGATGTCCATGATGTTGGCCGCGGGCATCACGGGTACAGATGACCCGCCGGGAATCACGGCCTTGAGCTTACGCCCCTGCCATACACCACCCGCCAGCTCGAGCAGGTCTTTAAACGGTATGCCGAGCGGCAATTCGAAATTGCCGGGATTATTGACGTGACCGGACACCGAGAAAATCATCGTGCCGCCGGAATTCTCGACGCCCATGCCGGAGAACCACTCGGGACCATTGCGGAGAATGGCCGGCACCGACGCGTAACTCTGCGTGTTGTTCACGGTAGTCGGCTTACCGTACACACCGAAATTCGCCGGGAACGGCGGCTTAAAGCGCGGCCGGCCCGGTTTCCCTTCAAGCGACTCGATCAGCCCGGTTTCCTCACCACAGATATAAGCGCCTGCGCCCATAAAGGTGTAGAGGTCGCAGTCGATACCGGTGCCTCTGATGTTTTTGCCCAGTAAACCGGCGGCATAGGCTTCCTGAAGTGCTGCTTCAAAACGCGGCACCGGCTCATCCATAAACTCGCCGCGGATGTAGTTGTAGCCGACGGTTGCGCCCATCGCGTACGCGCCTAATGCCATACCCTCAATGAGCGCGTGCGGGTTGTAGCGCAGTATGTCGCGATCGTGGCAGGTCCCCGGCTCGCTCTCATCGGAATTGCAGACCGCGTACTTCTGAATATCCGGGTCCTTCGGCATGAAGCTCCACTTCAGGCCAGTGGGAAAACCGGCACCACCGCGACCGCGCAGCCCTGATGCTTTCACTTTGTCGATAATGTCAGCAGCAGACAGTTTGCCGTCCAGCACCTGTTCCCAGCTTTCGTAGCCGCCTGTCTCGCGATAAGCCGCCAGAGTCCAGGGCTCATCCTCGCCGAGCGTCGTCAGACAGACCTGATTACGCGGGTAATCCATGCTTCACTCCAGCCCGTCCAGAATCTCATCAACCCTGGCAGGTGTCAGATCTTCGTAGAACTTGTGATTCACCATCATCATCGGTGCACCGGTGCAGGCCGCGAGACACTCTTCTTCGACCTTCAGGAACACCTTGCCGTCTTCAGTGCTGTCACCGGTTTTGATGCCGTAGCGCTTTTCGATGTGCGCCACAATTTCATCGCTGCCACGGAGCATGCATGACACATTGGTGCAGACAGACACGCAGTTGCGGCCCACCTTCTCGGTCTCAAACATCGAATAAAAAGTTGCAACCTCATAAACCTGCACTCGTTCCAGCTCGAGGTATGCAGCGACCGCGTCCATCAATGCAGGCGTCAGATAGCCTTCGTTTTCGTGCTGCACGATATGCAGCGCAGCGATTACTGCAGAACGTTGACGCCCCTGCGGGAACTTCGCGATCCAGTGATCAATTTCCTCGCGGGCGTGGTCGCTTAACTGCACTTTGACTTCAGCGTTCATGAATTCACCGGTCGATCTCACCGAACACAACGTCCTGCGTTCCGATAACCGCAACCACGTCGGACAACATGTGCCCTTCGACCATCTCTCCCATTGAGGCCAGATGGGCGAACCCGGGCGCCCGCACTTTCAGGCGATATGGCTTGTTGGCGCCGTCAGAGATGATGTAGCAACCGAACTCGCCCTTAGGGTGCTCGACAGCCGCATACGCCTCACCCTCCGGAACGCTGTAGCCTTCCGTAAAGAGTTTAAAGTGATGAATAAGCGACTCCATGTCGCCCTTCATCTCAGCACGGGTCGGCGGTACGAGCTTGTGGTCGTCGACCATCACCGGGCCCGGATTGCTGCGCAGCCAGTCAACACATTGCTTAATGATCCGGTTGGACTGGCGCAGTTCTTCGATACGCACAAGATAGCGGTCATAGCAGTCGCCATTAACGCCGACGGGAATATCAAAATCCATGTCTGCGTAGACTTCGTAGGGCTGCTTTTTGCGCAGATCCCACTCCACGCCTGATCCACGCAACATGGGCCCGGTAAAGCCCAATGCCTTGGCGCGTTCAGGCGTCACGACTGCAATATTGACGGTGCGCTGCTTCCAGATCCGGTTGTCGGTCAACAGCGTTTCGTATTCATCGATGCGGCCGGGAAAACGATTCGTGAAGTCTTCGATAAAATCGAGCACCGTACCTTCGCGCGCCGCGTTCATCTGTGCGACTTCTTTCTCGTTGTGCCACTGGCTCGGCTGATAGCGCGGCATGCTGTCAGGCAAATCGCGATACACACCACCCGGGCGGTAGTAAGTCGCATGCAAACGGGCGCCGGAGACTGCTTCGTAACAGTCCATCAGGTCTTCCCGCTCACGGAAGCAATACAGGAACATCGTCATGGCGCCGATATCGAGGCCATGTGCACCCAGCCACATCAGGTGATTCAGAACCCTCGTGATTTCGTCAAACATCACGCGGATGTACTGAGCGCGTATCGGGACCTCAACGCCCAGCAATTTCTCAATGGCCATGACGTAGCCGTGCTCGTTGCACATCATGGACACGTAGTCGAGCCTGTCCATGTAACCGATGCTCTGGTTAAAGGGCTTGGTTTCTGCCAGCTTCTCGGTCGCACGATGCAGCAGACCGATATGCGGGTCTGCCTTTTGAATCGTCTCGCCGTCCATCTCCAGAATCAGGCGCAGCACGCCGTGCGCTGCCGGATGCTGCGGGCCGAAATTGAGCGTGAAATTCTGAAACTCAGCTGTCATTGCCGGGCTCCCGAATATCCGGGTTGTAACGGTTATCGTCACGAATTGTGCGCGGCACCAGCGTACGCGGCTCGATCTGCACCGGTTCGTAGACCACGCGCCCCTGTTCTTCGTCGTAACGCACTTCGACGTTGCCACTTACCGGAAAATCCTTGCGGAACGGGTGGCCAATAAAACCGTAGTCGGTCAGGATGCGCCGCAGGTCCGGATGGCCCTCAAAAAGAATGCCGTAGAGATCGAATGCCTCGCGCTCGTACCAGTTCGCCGACGGCCAGACACGCACCACCGACGGCACGATCGGCGGATTCTGATCGCCTGTAAAGACTCGCAGACGGATACGGATATTGTTGGTCACCGACAGCAGGTGATACACCACAGCAAAGCGGCGCGGGTCGAATACAGTGTCGGCGTCCGGCACGATGACTTCACGCTCGACGCCGCGGCTGAAGCCGCTTGATGACGCGTCCCGGGTCTCCCACTCGGCATGGCCGTAGCTCAGATAGTCAACACCACAGAGATCGACCAGCGTTTCAAACGCAAACCGGGGCTCATCACGCAGCGCCGTACCCACGGCGATCAGATCGGCCTTGTCGAGCTCGTAAGTCAGCTCGCCGCAGGACGATGCCACCTGCTTCAATTGCTCACCGAAGCGCGCGGTGATACCGGCTTCCAGGGCCTGATAACGCTTGCTTAATGCCATGTCCGCTGCCGCTTAACGATCGATGACGCTTTCGCGCCGGATTTTGTTCTGCAGCTGAATAATGCCGTAGAGCAACGCTTCAGCGGTCGGCGGACAACCGGGAACATAGACATCAACCGGCACGATCCGGTCACAGCCACGTACTACCGAATAGGAATAGTGGTAGTAGCCGCCACCGTTGGCACACGAGCCCATGGAGATGACCCAACGCGGCTCCGTCATCTGGTCATAGACCTTGCGCAGTGCAGGGGCCATCTTGTTACAGAGCGTACCGGCCACAATCATGACATCCGACTGTCGCGGACTAGGCCGGAATATGACGCCGAAACGATCAAGGTCATAGCGTGCCGCACCGGCCTGCATCATTTCGACAGCGCAACAAGCAAGACCAAAGGTCATCGGCCACAAGGAACCCGTTCGCGCCCATTTCGCGACGGGGCTGTCACTGGCCCAGTCGATCAGGTCACCCATCTTGGCGACCACAAAACCTTCCTGCTGATGTGTGGTCGGCAGATCAGCCGGCAGCTGCTCGGTTAATCCCATTCAAGTGCACCTTTTTTCCACTCGTAGATGAATCCGACCACCAGCACCGCGAGAAAGACACCCATCGCGACCAGACCGAACAGGCCAAAACCGTCCAGAGACACCGCCCACGGAAACAGGAAGGCAATCTCCAGATCAAAAATAATAAAAAGGATGGCAACGAGGTAATACCGCACATCGAATTTCATGCGGGAATCGTCGAAAGCCTCAAAACCACATTCGTACTGTGAGAGCTTTTCGTCGTCCTTGGAGCCGCGACCGAGTGTAAAACCTAGCGCCAGCAGCACGAGCCCAATAATGGTGGCTATTCCCAAAAACATAAGGGCACGCACGTAGTTCTGAACCAACATGATTCTTTACCGTTTAGAACGTTTTGTATGGTGCCGATGGCCGGACTCGAACCGGCACGGCTCGCGCCACTGCCCCCTCAAGACAGCGTGTCTACCAATTCCACCACATCGGCTAATTTTATAACCGGCTAATTAAAGCCACCTGCAATCAATCGCTGCGGTTACTGCGCAGCCTCCGGTGCCGGCGGCAACTCAAGCTCCGCCTCACCTGCACTCTCCGGCTGCGTCATCATTTCAACGTCCGGCAACGCCGGCAATTCAAAGTCAGCGTCATCCGCAGCACTATCCATGACAACAACATCAGCCGGCAACTCCTCAGTAACAGCGCTATCGAGCAAACTGTTCGAGACTTCGACATCGCGGTTGAGGTACGCGAGGCCGAGGCTACTGGCAAAAAATAACGCCGCGGCCACTGCCGTCGAGCGTGAAAGAAAGTTGGCGGAGCCACGCGCGCCGAAAACCGTACCGGAGGCACCGGCACCAAAACCGGCACCCGCATCAGCGCCTTTGCCCTTCTGCAACATCACCAGCCCGATGATGGAAGCAGCAATCAGCACGTGCGCAACTAAAACAAGTGTATTAAGAGTATTCATTGTCTCTATCTAAATTCGGGGCCTAAACTGATGCGGCACGACAAATGGCGAGGAAATCGCTTGCGTCAAGCGACGCCCCGCCAATCAGACCGCCATCTATATCCGGCATGGCCAGCAATTCCGCCGCATTCGAAGGCTTCATGCTGCCGCCGTAAAGTAACCGTAAATCTGACGATATTTTAGCACTACGCTTGGCCGCCATGGCACGCAGAGCGGCATGAACTTCCTGCGCCTGATCGGGCGTTGCCGTTTCGCCGGTGCCGATCGCCCAGACCGGCTCATAAGCGATCACCGCATTCGCAAATGCCTCAATGCCGGCGGCCTCAACCACGGCATTGAACTGAGCGCCGATGACCGTGAGCGTGCTGTCGTTTTGGCGTTCTTCCAGCGTCTCGCCGACACACAGGATAGGGGTCAGACCATTTTCCTGTGCCATCATGAACTTATGAGCAACTCCTCCATCCGTTTCACCCATCAGCGCACGACGCTCTGAGTGCCCGACAATGACGTAGCTACAGCCCGCGTCACGCAACATGGAGCCTGAGATTTCGCCGGTGTAGGCACCGCCCGCCTCGGCGTACAGATTCTGTGCGCCCAGCGCCACGGCGCTTCCCGCGATGGCTTCGCGAGCCTGCGGTATATACAGGAATGGCGGGCAAACCAGAACTTCGACGCCCTCCAGACCGTTGACGCCGTCCGTAATACCGGCGAGCAGCTCAGCGACGCTGTCGCCGGAGCCGTTCATTTTCCAGTTGCCTGCTACCAGAGGTGTCCGCATAGCTATCATCCCACCAAAAAAAAGCCGGACCGCAGGGGCCGGCAGTTGCGGGCGGAAGAATAGTCCTCCGCCGGGGGAAAATCAATGCGTTTCAGTGCTTAAGCACGGTTCCGGAGGTCTTCAGGCGGCGCTCCGCACGGCATCGGCGATGCGGTCGGCAACCTGGCCGACTTCGGACTCGTCATCCCCCTCCACCATGACCCGGATGACCGGCTCTGTGCCCGAGGCGCGCAGCACCACCCGGCCGCGGTCGCCGAGCTGGTCCTCAACCGCCCGCACGGCGTCTCTGATCGGCGCAGCGTCCAGATCCGGTCGCGTTTTAACACGCACGTTAACCAGAGTCTGGGGGTACCGCGGCATGCCGGCGGCCAGCTCTGCGAGCGTCTTGCCGGTTTCGCGGAGCACGGTCAGCACCTGTAAAGCGCTGACCAGGCCGTCACCGGTCGTGGTCTTATCAAGGCACAGCAGATGCCCGGAGGTTTCACCGCCCAGGATGCCATCATGCTCGTGCAGCATCTCCAGCACATAGCGATCGCCAACGTCGGCGCGCAGGAATTTAATGCCACGCTCCGTCAAAGACTTCTCGAGCCCGAGGTTACTCATCAGAGTACCCACCACCGGGCCGCTCAGTGTGCCCTGCTGATTGCGGACGGTGGCGAGCACGTAGAGCAACTGATCGCCGTCAATGAGTGCGCCATTGTGATCAACCATCACCAGCCGGTCACCGTCACCATCGAGGGCAATACCCACATCAGCGCCCACACCTTTAACAGTGGCCTGCAGTAATTCCGGATGGGTGCTGCCACAGTCCAGATTAATGTTTTTGCCGTTCGGCGAGCAGCCGATCGGCACCACGTCAGCACCCAACTCCGACAGCACCCGGGGCGCTACTTTGTAACCCGCGCCGTTGGAGCCATCGATCGCGATCTTCATGCCGTCGAGCCGCATCTCCGGCGGCACGGTGGAGAGCGCAAACCACTGGTACTGTGTCCGGGAATTGTCGATGCGCCGGGCGCGGCCCAGCAATTCAGAAGGCCGGGTGATCGCCGGTTCCGTCAGCTTCGCTTCGATGGCGCGTTCAATTTCGTCAGACAACTTGCGGCCCTGACGGTCAAAAAACTTGATGCCGTTGTCCTGAAACGGATTGTGCGAGGCGCTGATAACCACGCCCAGATCAGCGCCCAGTGAACGTGTCAGGTAAGCAATGCCCGGGGTTGGCAACGGACCGAGTAACAACACGTCCATACCGGCCGCTACAAAACCGGCTTCAAGCGCTGACTCAAACATGTAGCCAGATACACGGGTGTCTTTACCGATAGCAACCGTGCCGCCGTTCGGTGACAGCACCCTCGCCGCAGCGCTCGCCAGGCGGAGTGCGAATTCAGCGGTTAATGGCTCTTCGCCGACCGTGCCGCGAATACCGTCTGTTCCGAAATATTGTCGCGTCATACTGCGTACTGCCTTCGTTATTCTTTTTCTGCGCCCGCGGTCTCGAGGGCGGCCTGTATTGTAAGTGCTTCGACAGTCTCGCGAACATCGTGCACGCGCACAATATGCGCCCCTTTGCCTGCCGCGTACAAGGCGAGCGTCACACTTCCGCCGAGACGATCACGAGCCTTTAGGGCCGCGCTTTGCGCCGCAGTATCGGGCGCTGCCGCAATACCGGCACTTGCCATAATTGCAGGAATCATGGACTTGCGGGACATGCCGACCAGGATCGGATAACCAGTGTCCAGCAACAACTCCAGCCGGGTCAGCAGCGCGATGTTGTGCTCCAGCGACTTACCAAAACCAAAACCGGGGTCCAGCACAATCTGCCCCGCAGCTACGCCTTCGGCCTCGCACGCCACAGCGCGTTCCAGAAGAAACCCGGCAACGTCAGTGACGACGTCTGCATAGCCGGGATTCGACTGCATGGTGCGCGGCTCGCCCTGCATGTGCATCAGACACACCGGTGCCCCGGACTGTGCCGCCGCCGCCAGCGCGCCCGGCTCCCGCAGTGCACGCACATCGTTCAGCATGGATGCACCCGCCGTCAAAGCCGCCGCCATGACTTCCGCTTTACTGGTATCGACAGATAGCGGCGCGCCGGTTTCTTTGCGCAGTGCTTCAATGACTCCGATAATCCGGTCGAGTTCTTGCGCAGCGCTGACCGGCTGAGCCCCCGGACGGGTCGACTCACCACCGATATCGATGATGTCCGCACCTTCATCCAACATGGTGAGCGCGTGCTCAACCGCCGCTTCGTGCGCCGTGTAGAGACCGCCGTCAGAAAATGAATCAGGCGTGACGTTCAGCACGCCCATGACCCGGGTTGTGCTGAGATCGAGCACGGAATCAGGAAATTGCAGCTGCATAACAAAAAAAGCCGGCCCTGAATAACAGGGCCGGCATCGTCAATTGATTAGTGTTGCTCTGCTGCCTTGCCGACATCAGGCCCGCTACCCGACTCCGGCGTGGCATCGGGTGCCGGTGCTGTCGGCCCGCCACTCGTCCACTCCTCCGGCGGCGGCGGCTCGCGTCCTTCCATGATGGCTCTGATCTGCTTTTCGTCAATGGTCTCGTACTTGATCAACGCATCGGCCATTGCATGTAGCGTGTCCATCTTGTCGGTCAGAATCTGCGTCGCATGCGCGTAGGTATCGTCAATGATTTTGCGCACCTCTTCGTCGATCGCGTGCACCGTCACATCGGAGACCTGTTTATGCTGCGTCACCGAACGGCCGAGGAATACCTCGCCCTCTTCCTCGGTGTACACCAGCGGGCCCAGGCGGTCTGAGAAGCCCCATTTCGTCACCATGCTGCGCGCCAGTTCAGTCGTGCGCTCAATGTCATTCGATGCGCCGGTCGTCACCGCGTCCGGGCCGAAAATCAGCTCCTCCGCAATGCGGCCACCGAACAGGCTCGTAATCTGACTCATCAGTCGGCGCCGGCTGTGGCTGTAGCGATCTTCTTCGGGCAGGAACATCGTCACGCCCAGGGCACGACCGCGCGGAATAATGGAAACCTTATACACGGGGTCATGATCCGGCACGCTGAGCCCGACAATCGCATGCCCCGCCTCGTGGTACGCAGTCAGCTTCTTCTCGTCGTCGCTCATGACCATCGAACGCCGCTCGGTGCCCATCATGATTTTGTCTTTAGCGCGCTCGAACTCTTCCATCTGCACGGTGCGCTTGTTGGCTCGCGCAGCGAACAATGCGGCTTCATTCACCAGATTAGCGAGATCGGCGCCCGAAAAACCGGGCGTGCCACGGGCGATGACATTGGGTCGCACATCGTCACCCAGCGGCACTTTCCGCATATGCACTTTAAGAATTTGTTCACGACCGCGCACATCAGGCAATGGCACGACGACCTGACGGTCGAAGCGGCCCGGGCGCAGCAGCGCCGGATCAAGCACGTCGGGGCGGTTTGTCGCAGCGACGACGATGACACCTTCGTTACCTTCGAAACCGTCCATCTCCACCAGCAACTGGTTGAGCGTCTGCTCCCGTTCGTCGTGCCCGCCACCGAGACCGGCGCCGCGATGACGACCGACCGCATCGATCTCATCGATAAATATAATGCACGGCGCATGCTTCTTCGCCTGCTCGAACATATCGCGCACGCGGGACGCACCCACACCCACAAACATCTCCACGAAGTCTGAACCGGAGATGGTGAAGAACGGCACCTTCGCCTCACCCGCGACTGAGCGCGCCAGCAGCGTTTTACCGGTGCCTGGTGAGCCGACCAGCAACACACCTTTCGGAATCTTGCCGCCGAGCCGCTGGAACTTGGCCGGGTCCATGAGAAAGTCGACCACTTCGACCAGCTCTTCCTTGGCCTCTTCGACGCCTGCGACATCGGCAAACGTCACATTCACCTGATCTTCACCGAGCAGCCGCGCGCGGCTTTTGCCGAAAGACAGCGCTCCGCGTCCACCACCACCGCCCTGCATCTGCCGCATGAAATAAATCCACACGCCGATCAGCAACAGCACGGGGAATGCGTTAATCAAGAGGCTTACCAGAATGCTCTGGCTCTGCGGCTCACTGCCACTGAACGTGACACCGCTGGCGGCCAGCTGACCGATAATCGCCGTGTTGTCGGTTTCAGGGCTAAAGGTTTGGAAGCCACCGCCCGCCTTCAGATTGCCGCTGATTTCGCGGCCATCGAACACGACGCTGTCCACCATCCCGGACTCAACGTAGTCCAGAAACTGTGAGTATTCGATAGTCGATGTCCGGCTCTGCTGATTCGGCGCAAAATTATTGAAAACCGACAGCAGGACAATCGCAATGACAACCCAGAGAATGACGTTCTTGGCAAGTTCGTTCACGGAAACTCCGTTTATTCAAAGGCTTTTCAGCCTGATACAACCCTGTACTTAAGGGAAGCTACTATAATCTATATCCACGGGCCGCGATGTAGGTCTCACGACTTTCAGCGCGCGATGCAGCAGGCTTCTGGACCTTTACATTGTCAAATTGCTCGCGACAGGTCCTGACCAGCTCATCAAATCCTTCGCCCATAAATACTTTCGTCACAAAGGAACCGCCGGATGTAAGGGTTTGGACAGCCAGATCCAGCGCCAGTTCGGCGAGATACATGCTCCGCGGCTGATCGACGGAACGCATACCACTAATATTGGGGGACATATCCGACATTACAAGATCAGCTTTCGCATCTCCCAAAGCCACCATTAGCTGTTGCAGCGCGTCATTATCGGTGAAGTCGCCCTGCATGAACTCAACGCCATCCAGCGGCTCCATGTCGAGCAAATCCAGCGCGATTACCCTGCCCTTCGGCAGGACTTTGCGCGCCGCAAACTGGCTCCAGCCACCCGGCGCGGCACCCAGGTCGATAACGACTGAACCATTGCGGAATAGTCTTTGTTTTTTATCGATTTCTTCCAGTTTATAAACGGCTCGCGAGCGCCAGCCCTCTTTCTGTGCTTTAAGCACATACGGGTCGCTGAACTGACGCTGTTTCCAGCGCGCACTGGATGATTTTTTAGCCACAAGCGCTATTTTGCAGGCTTGAGCGTGATATCGCCAAACCAGGATCGCACGGTTGCTCCGGTGTCGTCTGTATCGGCCGCGACTATGACGGACGTGGCAGGCGGCGCAGTACTCCCGAATGCCGCCTCGTAATCCGCGCTCAGATCGCGCTGCTCGGTCTGCCAGCCAGAGGGAGTCGCGCCGCCACTGCGGACAACAACCATCACAACGGTATCGGAATACGCATTCGGCACCATGGTGCCAACCGGCAGATCACGCGCCCATACATAACAGAGCGCCGCGGCCGGCACGTCCTGGTTGTAGAGCAATTTGGCCAGTCGCATCCGGGCGCGGGCAGCCAGCGACAATTCTTTGCGATCGCGCGCAAACGTGACGTAAACGCGGGCAGGAAAATCATCACCGGACTTAAGAGTGATATCACTGGCCTCGATGTGAGCACCGATTTTCCAGCGCCACTCCAGTTTTCCGGGTGCCGACGCGGGCGGCGCCAGCGGGTGCACGAGCGCGCTGGCGGACTGCTCAGCGGTGACCTGCAGAACGGTCTCGTTATTTTCTGCAATTAGTTTGTACTGTGCCGGCGATCTGCCCCGCAACTCCATCTGCTGCCAACCGACTATCGTCGCGCCCGGCTGCATGTCAGAAAAGGCAGCGAGCACCGGCTGGGTTGTTGCTAATGGCAACGCTTTGCCGGCAACCAGCAAACAACCGGTCAGTATGAATACGCGTGCGAATCCTCGCATGCTCAGCGCGGCTCGTTCAGCCGCCAGTCGTAATCGTAGCGAATACGGCCGTTAAATCCGTCCAGCGCTGCCGCGAGGTCCGGCTCGGCGTACTGACTCAGATGGTTTAGCAAGCCCTCACGGTCAGCGCCGAAGTCAGCGCCGTACCAGTCGTAGATGCTCGACAACCGCAATCGCTTGCCATCCGGCTGCACACCGCGCGGGTGATTGATGAATGACCTCGCGGCTTCATCCAGTTGCTCCTCAAGCGCCTCGGCGGTGTAGGCCTGCGCTGCGAGATCGGGGCAACCCATGCTGGCGCAGTTCACCGCGTAATGTATGCGCGGGTCCTTAAACAACGGCCGCAGTATGCGGTGCTCAATGTCGTTAAGCGTCAGTGACTGCCCCTGCAGGTTAAACAGTGGCTCATTCCACGGACCGAGTCGCAGCAACCCGCCCTTAATGCGGCGGATTGATTTGACCGGGTAATGATCCAGCACCACCGCAACAGTGAGCGCGTTATAGAGGTTCACCCAGTAAGCAAATTGCTCGTTGCGCCTCAGCGCGCGCGGATCCGTCGCTGCGAGCGCATCAAGGTAGCCCTGCAATCGGGCGCGATCGGCGGCGGTCACGGCGGCATAGTCAAACAAATTAACGCCTGTTGCGCCTTCCTGCAGGTATGTATCCAGCAGCCCCTGCCAGGCTGAATGATCGACACGTAGCGAGCTTTGCGCATCATGCGCGGCCCAAAACTCCCAGAGATCAGATTCAGGAATCAGGCTTGCATGCGCCGCCGGCAGAACGGTCAATAGCAACAAGAGCCACGCTCTTAAAAAGTGAAAACGTCGAATCATCAGCAT
>JABDLC010000040.1 GCA_013001905.1 Gammaproteobacteria bacterium
CGGCGACGGCCGCACGCGATGCAGTCATTGCGGCGGCGGGCGGCAAGGTAAAAGTCTCGAACATCGATAAGAAGCAACGGCGCAGAAATCCCACGGCGCCGTTCACGACGTCGACGATGCAGCAGGAAGCCGCGCGCAAGCTGGGCTTCAATACACAGCGCACGATGCGCACCGCGCAGAGTCTGTATGAAGGCATCGAAACTGACGAAGGCACCGCCGGCCTGATCACCTATATGCGTACCGACTCCGTCTCGCTGGCTAAAGAAGCGGTCGAAGAGATTCGCGGACTGATCGAACAGCGTTACGGCAAAGAAAACGTGCCGGACGAACCGCGGGAGTACAAAACCAAATCAAAGAACGCGCAGGAAGCGCATGAAGGCATCCGCCCCACCAGCGTGCTGCGCACGCCCGAAGACCTGCGCAAGCATCTGGAAGATGACCAGTTCAAACTGTACTCGCTGATCTGGAAGCGCACGGTTGCCTGTCAGATGGTGCCCGCGTTGTTCAACACCGTCGCCATCGACATGGTGCCGGAAGGCGACAACGACACGGCCCGGCTGCGCGCGACCGGCTCGACACTGGTGGAACCCGGCTTTATCGCGGTCTATCAGGAAGGCAGCGATGACGTGAAAGACGACGAGGCCGACAAAACGCTGCCGCCGGTCGAAGTCGATCAGGTGCTGAACCTCAATGAGTTCAAAGCCGACCAGCACTTCACCGATCCGCCGCCGCGGTTCACGGAAGCCAGCCTCGTGAAGACGCTGGAAGAGTACGGCATCGGCCGCCCGTCGACCTACGCCAGCATTATCACGACGCTCAAGAATCGTGAGTATGTAGAGATGGACGCCAAGCGCTTCATCCCGACGGATGTCGGCCGTATTGTCAGCGACTTTCTGAGTAATCATTTTACGAAGTACGTCGACTACGATTTCACCGCGAACCTCGAAGACGAACTTGATGAGATCTCCCGCGGTGAGCGCGAATGGATTCCCGTGCTGGAGGATTTCTGGTCACCGTTCCACAGCCTTGTGGAAGACAAGGAAGCCAATGTCACGCGCGAAGAAGCAGCGCAGGCGCGCCAGCTCGGCACCGACCCGAAGAGCGGCAAGCCGGTTTCAGTGCGCATGGGCCGCTACGGGCCGTTCGTACAGATCGGCACGAAAGACGACGAAGACAAACCCAAATTTGCCGGCCTGCGCCCCGGACAGAAGCTGAAAACCATCAACTTTGAAGAAGCGATGGAACTCTTCAAGCTGCCCCGCAAACTTGGTGAGACAGCGGAAGGCGAGAAAGTCTCGGCGAGTATCGGTCGCTTCGGCCCCTACGTGCGCTACGACAATAAATTCGTCTCGATCCGTGGTGATGATCCGTACACCATCACGCTGGAAGCAGCGCTGGAGTACATCAAGCAGAAGAAGATCGACGACGCCAACAAGCTGATTCTCGATTTCCCGGATGACGGTATTCAGGTGCTGAACGGTCGTTATGGCCCGTACATCACCAACAAGGAAAAGAACGCGCGCGTGCCGAAAGATCGCGAACCGAAATCGCTGACGCTGGAAGAGTGTAAAGAATTGCTCGAGAAGGCACCGTTACGCCGCGGCAAGAAGAAGAAAAAGGTCGCGAAGAAAGCTGCCAAGAAAAAAGCGGCGAAGAAAAAGACCAAGAAAAAGTCGAAGAAGAAGGCCAAGAAAAAAGCCAAGAAGAAGAAAAAACGTGCCAAAAAGGCCACGAAGAAAACAGCCGCCAAAGATGCAGCGGCCAAGACTGAAGACACTGCCGATTAGGCGGCTGCTTTTCGCTAACTCTGCTGTGGAGTTTGACTCGCAGCGGCTGCTTTTCGCTGGCCCGGCTGAGTAACATGACCAGTCGCTGCACTATTTATCATGCGGCCCGCATTCTCCATGCCGGCGGTGTGATTGCGTACCCCACTGAGGGTGTCTACGGGATCGGCTGCCTGCCCGACAACGAGGCTGCCATCGAACGCATTTTTCAGATCAAAGGCCGGCGTGCCGATGCCGGGCTGATTCTCATCGCTGCCGATCACGGCCTGCTCACCGGCTGGATCGCACCCACTGAAACTGAAGTAGATCGCTTGCTGCGGCCGGTCGATAAACCCACAACCTGGATCGTCACAGCACACCCGAGTGTTAGCCCGCTGCTGACGGGTGGCCGCCCGACCATTGCGGTGCGCGTCACGGATCATCCGGTTGCAGGGGCACTGACGCTCGCAACCGGCAGCCCGCTCGTATCGACCAGTGCCAACCGCAGCGGCAAGCCGGTCGCCATGAGCGGCCTGCATGCCCGGCTGAAACTGGGCCGGCAACTGGATCGCATCGTGCACGGGCCGCTCGGAAATCGTACAGGGCCCTCTGAAATCCGCGTCGCACAAAGCGATGCGGTCATTCGCGCCGGCTCCTGACAGCGCCCTGACCCCCGTTCGATCCCGGTTTAGCTTCCGGCCGGGTCTCTGTCCTCGATTCTTATGTAGAATCGGTCCATTAAGCATGGATAGCTATAAGAAAAATAACAGGGCTGCCGTCCTTGGGATGCGTGCGCGAAGCGCTGTACTCATTGCGTTGCTTTGCCCGCTGCTGGTGTTACCCGCAACGGCCGGGCTGCGTGGCGCACCGAATCCCGACACCCGCTTCGCATCCCGCGCACCTGCAGACAACACGGAGCGCGTGTATATCGTCGAACTGCGGCAGCCGCCGGCGCTCGGCAATCCCGATGTCGTCGGTCGCAGCACTATAAGAAGTGGCTTCCTGGCCGGGTCGGTGAACGAAGTCCGCTTTGATCCGACCAATTCAACGACCCGCACCTATGTGCGTCGTTTGCAGGATCAGCAACAGGCGGTACTCGCGTCGCTGAATCTGCAGAACAAAGAACTCCACAGCTACAACTACACCCTGAACGGTTTCGCCGTCAGCATGACGCCTGCACAGGCAGCGCAGCTGCGGCTGCACAAACAGGTGGCGAATGTCTGGCAAGACCGGCGGCGGCGGCTGACGACGTCGGCGAGCCCCGCGTACCTCGGGCTGCTGGACGCCGGCGGTGGTTTACGTGCCGATCTGGGTTTGCAGGGCGACGATGTCATCATTGCGGTCATCGACAGCGGCGTTACACCGCAGCATCCAAGTCTGTCCGAGCGGGCGCAGAGTAAAGAGATGCCCAATATCTGTCGCTCCACGTGGGGCGAGAACTCGCTGCTCGGCCGCTGGCTGTGCCGGCGCTTTCGCGGCGAAGGCCCGTTACTGTTCGAGTCGCTGCCCGACGACTGGAACGGTACCTGCGAAACCGGCCCCAACTTCACCGGAGAAGATTGCGACCGCAAATTAATCGGCGCACGGTTTTACATCGAAGGGTTTGAAACCCTGGAAAACCGGCCGCTGGACGAGAACGAGTTCCGCTCGCCGGCTGATGCCGACGGGCACGGTACGCACATCGCATCGATTGCGGCCGGTAACGAAGTGGAGGCGGATATCTACGGCCGTGACATCGGCCGTATCAGCGGCATGGCGCCGCGCGCGCGCGTCGCTGTGTACAAAGCCTGCTGGCTGGCGCCGGGCGGATTCCGCGCCCAGTGCAGCGTGTCGGACCTGGTGGCCGCGATAGACGATGCGGTTGCGGACGGTGTCGACATCATCAACTACTCGATCGGCAGCCGCGACAGCAGCCTCGACGACCCCGATGACCTCGCGCTACTGCGCGCGGCGGAAGCAGGCGTGCTGAGTGTCGTCGCCACCGGCAACGACGGCCCGGAAATCGCGACGATGCAATCACCTGCAACCACACCGTGGGTCATTAGCGTGGGCGCGAGCAGTCGCGGCGGCTCACGTACCAATGAAGCGCTGCGCGTCAACGAGCCCGCGGCGGTCGCGGCCGACTACGAAGTCAGGGAAGCCGCATTTACGCCACTGCTCGCCAACGTCGGCCCGGTTATCGAAAACCTCGTTCTGGTCGACGACGATGAAATCGAAACGCCCGAAGGCGAAGCAGGCACGACAACCGATGCCTGCGGTGCCATTGTTAATGACGACGAGATCGCGAACAAAATCGCCTTCATACAGCGCGGCGGCTGCGACTTCGATCTGAAAATTCAGAATGCGCAGGACGCCGGCGCCATCGCCGTCGTTGTGTTCAGCAATGATCAGCCCTTGCAGCATATGGTGGGTGAAACGACGGGTATCGATATTCCCGCCGTGATGATCGGTCAGGCCGACGGCATGCTGCTGCGTGACCGGCTCGATGCCGGCGATACGGTTGAAGTGCGTCTCGATAAAGACATATTCGTCACCATCGACGAAGCCGGCGACATCATGGGCACCTTCTCGGGTCGCGGGCCGGGTCTCGGTGACCCGGACTTCCTCAAGCCCGATGTCACCGCCCCCGGTGTGCGTATCCTCGGCGGGCACACACCCAACGTGTCGAACAGTTTCCGCGGCGAGCAGTATCAGTACCTTTCCGGCACGTCGCAGTCCGCACCGCACGTGGCAGGTATTGCCGCACTGCTGAAGCAACAGAATCCCGACTGGACACCGGCCGAGCTGAAGTCCGCACTGATGACCACCGCGCGTCAGGACATCGTGAAAACGTCGGCCGGCGAGCCGGCTGACCCGTTTGATATGGGCGCCGGCCACATCGTGCCCAACGAGGCGCTCAACCCGGGCCTGGTCTACCCGATTCAAACGGACGACTACTACTCGTATCTCTGTAAATTCAAGTTGCTCGGGCCTACGCCGGAGCAGTGCGGAGCCCTTGCACTGGGTGAGCTGAAAGACGCCGCTGACATCAACCTGCCATCGATTGCCATTACCGAGCTGGTGACTTCCAAAACGATCACGCGGCAGGTCCGCAACACCGGCAGCGACACAACCTACGTCATCGAGATTGATGCGCCGCCTGGCATCGATGTCTCGGTCGACCCGGCAACTCTGGTGGTCTCCGGCACGACGCCGATTGACTTCGACGTGACCTTCACCCGCGACGGCGCGCCACTCGACGAGTGGCAGTTTGGCAGCTACACCTGGGTCAGCGACAACCACCGTGTCTACAGCCCGTTTGCCGTGCAGCCGGTCACGGTGTCGGTGACCCCGCAGATTGTCGCCGGCGGAGCGAGCGGTTCAGCGCCGGTCGACGTGGAATTTGGCTACGACGGCAATTACAGCGCGGTGCCGGTCGGCCTCGAGCTGCCGTGCGTACTGCCGGATAACAATCTCGATGACGAGATCTGCACCAACTCGCAACCGGAGGTCGTGGTCCAGCAGACCAGTAACGAATACGTCTACCGCGATACACCCGCGATCAGCACCGCGCGCTTCACCGTGCTTCGTGACCCTGGCAAAGTCGGTACTGTCCTTCAGGACTTCTACTTCCGGCTCGAACTGAACGACCGCCTGACCGACGGCCTGCACGATCTCGACATCTATGTGTATGACTGCGCCGATACCCTTCCAGAGAATGCGCCGGACGGCAACTGCGACGAGCTTGAGTTCATCGGTGCCAGCACTAACGTCGGTACCTCCAATGAATTCTTTGAAGACTTCAAGCTGCGCGGGCCGGGCGAATACATTATTGATGTGTTTGCCTACGACACTGACGACGGCGATGCGCAGTTTTGTCTGCTCGGCTGGTCACTCGGCCCGAACTCCGACGCCGGCAATCTGATGCTGGCGAACGTGCCGGGCACCGCCAGCTCGGGCACGGTTGCGCAGATCACCGCCGGCTGGACTGATCTGGACGATGGTCTCTGGGTGGGCGGTGTTCAACACCGGCAAAACAACACGACGCTGGGGCTGACACTCGTCGACATCAACGTAAACGGGCTGCCGGAGCAGGATCCCGACAACTTTGCGTGTCCGTAACAAGCGGCCGAGTGTGCCGCAGGCGATTGTCTTTTACGCGAGTTTCGCGAAGCGATGTCTGAGCGGAAAAGATAATTCGCCGAGAGGTGCACCAAGGCCGCTTAGCAACGGTCGCGACGTTGTTTGTGTCGGTAGCAGCTGACGATATGATCGTTGACGAGCCCCGTCGCCTGCATGTGCGCGTACATGATCGTGCTGCCGACAAACTTGAAGCGGCGTTTTTTCAGATCCTTACTCAGCGCATCCGAAATCTTTGAGGTCGCAGGCACCTGCTTCTGCGTGCGCCATTTGTTCTGCACCGGCTCGCCGTCGACGAAGCCCCAGATGTAATCGCTGAAGGTGCCGAACTCCGCCTGCACTTCAAGGAAAGCGCGAGCATTGGTCACGGCAGCGGCAATTTTCAGGCGGTTGCGGATGATGGCAGCGTTCTGCCGCAGCTTCTCGAGCTTCGCCGGCGTAAAACGTGCGACCTTCACCGGGTCGAAACCGGCAAACGCTTTGCGATAACCGTCGCGCTTGTTCAGCACCGTCGACCAGCTCAATCCGGCCTGTGCGCCTTCAAGCAACAGAAACTCAAACTGCGTCGCGTCGTCACGCGCCGGCACACCCCACTCGTCGTCGTGGTACGCCTGATACGCGTCGTTGACACCGAGGCTCCAGGGACAACGCGAAACTTCTTTGGCTGGCATAGTGACTCCTGATATAGCCGACACCGGCAACGCGACCTCCCGACGAATTACCTTTTCCGCTCAGACATCGCTTCGCGAAACTCGCGTAAAAGGCAATCGTCTGCGGCCGCGTTGCCTTGTCAGTCTCGATCGCAACCGTCTGCGGTCGCATCGCTGTTGTAACAATGCATCAGGAAGCGTCCGTCTGCCAGCCGATAAACCGCCGCGTTGCCGTGGATTCCGGTAGAATCCCGCCATCATGAGCGAGCCCGACAAATACGCCGTCATCGGTCACCCGATTAATCACAGCAAATCGCCTGTGATTCACAAGCTGTTCGGCGAGCAGACGGGCGAAAATATTTCCTACGAGGCGATCGATCTGCCGACCGAGGAGCTGCACGCCGGTATCACGCGATTTATAGCGCTCGGCGGCCGTGGCCTCAACGTCACCGTGCCGCACAAGCAGGACGTCATCGAGCTCATGGACAGTATGACGCTGCGCGCCGAAGTCGCCGGCGCGGTGAACACCATCACGAAGCTCGAAGACGGCAGTCTGCAGGGTGACAACACTGACGGTATCGGGCTGGTTACCGACCTCACGGCGAACCTCGGTCTCGACATCGAGAACATGCGCATCCTGGTGCTCGGCGCCGGCGGCGCTGCGCGCGGCATACTCGCATCGCTGGCCGAGATTCGGCCGGACGAACTGATGTGCGCCAACCGTCGCCTCGAACGCGCGCTGGAGATTCGTGATGAGCTTGCCGACATCGGTCGTATCAGCGCACGATCATTTGAAGAACTGACCGATGAAGAGGCTGAAGTCGGCGTCTTTGATCTGGTGATCAACGCCACGTCGGCCGGCCTGGAAGGCAATGTTGCGCCGTTCCCGGAAAACATCGTCACCGCCGAAACGCTGTGCTATGACCTGTCGTACTCGATGCGCGAGACGCCGTTTGTGACCTGGGCTAAAGAGCACGGCTGTAAACAGGCGGTGCAGGGCTGGGGCATGCTGGTGGAACAGGCTGCCGAGTCGTTTTATATCTGGCGCGATATCAGGCCGGACACCACTGACGTCCGGGCCAAGTTGCCAACCTAACGCAGCGTCACCAGCTCTTCCGCTGAGGTCGGATGAATCGCGACGGTATCGTCGAAGTCGACTTTACGTGCCCCCATCTTCACCGCCACCGCAAAGCCCTGCAGAATTTCGTCGGCGCCGTCGCCGGTGATGTGGATGCCCACGATTTTTTCGTCATCACCTGCGCACACCAGCTTCATGCTCGCGGGCACTTTGTGCTCTTTGACGCCGTAATACAGCGGATTGAAATTTGAGATGTACACCTTGACGGCGTCCAGACCAAACTGATCAATCGCTTCCGGCTCGGTCAGCCCGACTGTACCAATCGGCGGGTGAGCGAATATGACCGTCGGAATATTGCTGTAGTCGAGGTGCCGGCCTTCCATGCCGCCGAACACCCGATCACTCAGGCGTCGGCCGGCCGCAATGGCGACCGGCGTCAGTTCCACATGACCTGTGACGTCACCGACCGCATACACACCCGGCGCGCTGGTTTCCTGAAACGGATCCACTTCAACGTAGCCGCGACCGTTCGCTTTAACACCCGCCGCATCAAGCCCGAGATCGGCCGTCAACGGCCGCCTGCCGATCGCCCAGATCACGGTGTCGTAAGGGCCATGGTCCGTACCATTGTCGTCATCACTGCCTTCCGCCCCCGCGCATGTTACGTGCAGCCCGTCGTCCTGTTGCTGCAGCCCCTGTGTATTGCTGTGCGTATTGATCACCACGCCATGATCCACCAACGCTTTCAGCGCTGACAGCTGCAGCATCGGGTCGAGCGAACGCAGGATCGTATCCGTGCGGGAGAACACATCAACCTCAGAACCGAGTGCATTCAAAACCCCCGCCAGTTCAATCGCGATATAGCCGCTGCCGATCACGGCAACGCGCCTGGGGCGGTCTGTGAGCGCAAAGAAGCCGTCTGAATCAATGCCCAGTTCGGCGCCGGGCAGATCCGGCACCACAGGCTCGCCACCCGTCGCGATAATGACGTGCGGTGCCTGGTATTGCGTGTCGCCCACCTGCACGGTGCGGTCACCGACAAACCGGGCGGTTCCGATGACCCGGTCAATGTCTTTGTTGCTCAGGTTCCGGTCGTAAATACCATTCAGTCGCGCAATGAAATTTTCCCTTCGCTCAACCAATGCGCCCCAGTTATGCGAAACGTCACCGAGTTTGAAACCGTAGTCGTCGGCTCCGCTGGTGACGGCGGCAATCTCTGCCGCGTGCCACATGACTTTCTTCGGTACACAGCCAACATTGACGCAGGTCCCGCCGAGCGCTTTCTCCCGCTCGATAACGAGGCAGCGCGCGCCGTATTCCGCTGCTCGCTGGCTGGCTGCGAGACCGCCGCTGCCGCCGCCGATTACTATCAGGTCGTAGTCTGTATTCAGGGTCATTCGTTGCACTCCGGCTGCATGTGCCATCGCTGGGACGAGGGCCGCATAGTATGCCCCAAGCCGGGCTGCAGCCCTACCTGTGATAGCATTTCGGC
>JABDLC010000041.1 GCA_013001905.1 Gammaproteobacteria bacterium
CAAGAGGGCGGGCCGCCTTTCTATCAGGAGCTGAATCGCACTGTGTTTGAACGCGCCGAGCCCGATGCGATGGCGCGCGTGATGCAGCGCTGGCCCGACAAGCTCAACCCGGGGTAACAGCTACATATCGAGCACGACCCGGTAGCGTGCCTTGCCGCTGCGCAGGTGATCGAGCGCGGCGTTCACGTCACTGAGCGGGTAGTGCTCGGTTTGCGGCGCGATGCCGTGACGCGCGGCGAACTCGAGCATGTCGGCAATGGTGGCCGGGCTGCCGACCGGCGAACCGGAGAGGGTCAGTTGCGTGCCGATCAGCTGCATCGCGCTGATATTCATCGGCTCGAGTGCACCGCCGACAAAGTGCAGCCGCCCGCGCGGTGACAGCGTGCCGAGATACGCGCTCCAGTTGAGCGTGACGTTGACCGTCGATAACAACAAATCAAACTTGCCTGCAGCGTCGGCGAGCGCGTCGGCGTTCGTTGAATCCAGCGTGTCCGTTGCGCCAAGCGCCAGCAGTTCATCGCGTTTGTCCGGCTTCGAGGTAAAGGCGGTTACCTCACAGCCCCAGGCCTTACAAAACTGCAGTGCAAGATGGCCCAGGCCGCCGATGCCGATCACGCCGACGCGATGCCAGGGCTTCACGTCGAACTGCACCAGTGGGTTGTACACCGTAACGCCGCCGCAGAAGAGCGGGCCGGCTGTGCGTTTGTCGAGTTGCGCCGGGAGTGCAATGGCTGCTGTTGCCTGCACGCGCACCTTGTCCGCAAAACCGCCCTGATGTACCGGGTGCCCGGCGATCATGGCGATGCCGTCCGCGCACAGATTGTGATCGCCCTGCAGGCATTCGCCGCAGGTCATGCAGTAGCCCGCATGCCAGCCGGCGCCCACCTGCTGACCCACGGTGAGGTACGAGACATCGCCGCCGACCGCAGCCACAGTGCCCACAATCTCGTGGCCGGGCACGAGCGGATAGCCGGACATGCCCCAGTCGTTGTTGAGCATGCTGAGGTCACTGTGGCAGATGCCGCAGTGCTCCACAGTGATCTCAATCTGGTCACGGCCCAGTTCGCCGGGGTCATAGGCGTAGGGCTCGAGTGTGCCGCGGGGTTTAGAAGCTGCGTAGGCGTTGATCATTATCAATCATTTTAGCCTTGTTTTCGTGGCAAGCTATAGGCTTGAACAACAAAATAAAGAAGGCCGATCGCATGTCTCAGCCCCAAGCCACACAAAGTGACGTCAAGACTATTCACGAGTTTCTTGCGGATAACCCCAACGTCGATGTCTCCAAGCAGTGGGAACGCTGTTGGGATATCCACGGCAAGATCAACGACAGGATTCTGAAGTACTTCGGCGGTGCGCAACTGCACCCGGTGTCAGAAGGTGCGGAGTACTACACGTCGCCTGACGAGCAGATGGAAGGTTCGTTCTTCGGTTATACCGGCGGCGGCATCGACTGGTACGTGCGGTCCTGGATCGGGAATCGCAAGGCCAGCATTATTGACATGAATATCAACGTCACGCTGAGCCAGCACATTCGCGTGCCTAACCTGATGATCATTTTCGGCACTGTGCCGAACCTGCTGTTTTACGCGGATTACGTCCCGCGCGTCGATCTCAAGGTCAACGAAGACTACGTCAAGAAATACTACGAAGGCGAAGCCAACAACGATTACCTCGAGTTTCGGGCCAACACTGACTACGTCTGGTCGGCCAGCCACGGCCCGGCGATTCGTGCGATGCAATCACCGGTGTGTTCGAGTTACATCACGGAGCTGACCGATGAACACATCGATCAGTGTGAAGCTTACCTCGCGAAGTTTGTCGATCGCTGGTTCCGCTGGATTGACGAAGCGGACGAAGTGCCGGCCGACGAGCGCGCCGCGCAGCAGGAGTATGATTTCACCTACCGCGAATACACTAACCGCTCTGATCCGATGAACGTACTGGTAGACCGGGTGTTCGGTGAAGAGCAGGCGAAGTTCATGCTGGATCGCCGCGGCGGAATCATGCAGATGGACGCTGATCGCGGTAAGTGGTCATAGCCCACGTTGCGCATCTCGCTGAGTGACGAGATCACGCTTCGCAGCGTGCAGGAACTGGCGTGGAACGACGTCGATGTTGAGTTCCTGTTCCCGAAGCTGGCGCCGGAAGACTTTGCAGCAACACTAACTTCCCGCGACCCGCGCTTTGTGCGGCAGAGCAACGGCAAGCTGTTGATGTCGTTTCATTCGATTGTCGTGCAGACGCCGCACGGCAACCTGCTGGTCGATACCTGCATCGGCAATGATAAGGAGCGGCCGCTGATGGACATGTTCCATCGGCAGTCGTTTCCTTATCTGCAGCGGCTGGCGAAGCTCGGATTAACGCCCAACGATATCGATTTCGTGTGCTGCACCCACTTTCACGGTGATCATGTCGGCTGGAACACACGACTTGAGAATGGCCGCTGGGTGCCGACCTTTCCCAATGCCCGCTACCTGTTTGCCGAGCCCGAAGTCCGCTACTGGGAGCAGGTGCATCAGGACAACCCCGAGCACATTTTTACGCAGTCATGGAACGACAGCATCGCGCCCGTGATGGAGGCGCAGCTGGCCGATATCGTGCAGCCCGATCATGAAGTGATGGCCGGTGTGCGTATGCAGCCGGCCTTCGGCCATTCGCCGGGCAACATCGTGCTGGCGGTCGAGGCCGGTGACGATCGCGCGATGCTCAGTGGTGACGTCATGCACCACCCGGTGCAGATTGAGCGCCCGGAGTGGTGTGCGGTGTTCGACCAGGACCCGGCACAGGCGCGCGTCACCCGCAAGGCGCTGCTGGAGCAGGTGGCCGACGATCACACGTGGTTAATCGGGGCACACTTTGCAGACGCAGCCGCGTTGCGGGTGAGCGAGACCGGCGGTCAGTTCAGCTACCGCTGAGCCTGCTTTTTTACTGCGCCCTTAAAAACGCCTTAACTTCTTTGGCGAGTGTGCGATGCGTAAACCGTGTCGGGTGAATCGCGTCCCAGAACAGGAAGCGATTCGGGCGTTTACACACCGGGTCTTCAACCACGAAGAATTCGAGACAGGCATCGACGATGTTGCGCAGGCGGAACGCCGCCGGGTCGGCTGCGATGTCTGACAACAGTGCGAACACGTCGAAGCGATAAATCTCGATGCCGGGTGCAGAGGCTTCAACAAAGTCGAGCGCACCGCTCAGGCCGTCATTGAACGCCTGACTCAACAGCAGCGCGCCACCCACCGCGGCCGGCCCCTGGCTCGTGACCGCCGGTGTCAGCGCAACGTTCGGCGCATTGAGGATCAAAAATTTGCGGGCGCCCGCGGCGTACAGTTTGCTGATGCCCGCGACTTCGGCCTGCACGCCGGCGGCGATAATGGCCTCACTGGTCGCGAAGGTGGGGTCGCTGCTGGCAGCCACCAGCGCGTCGCGCACATCGTTGCCACCGAACCAGATAATGTAGAGCGCATTGGGTGAGGCTTCGCCACCGACATTATTAAGGAACGTATCGACCTGACCGTTGAGCGTGAACAGCGGGTTGTCGCTCGGGCCGGCGCGTGAGCCGCCCAGTGCGTAATTGCCAAACTTGTTCGGCCGCAGAAATGCCGGCCTGCCGCCTTTGGGCACACCCATCCAGTTGGCGAGTCGTTCAACCCAGACTCTGCCGTTGGTAAAGCGCTTGCTTCGGTAGGGGGCGCTGGGAATCGGTTCGAACGGCGCGACGGCCGTCATGCCGGTCAGCGTGAACACATTGCCCGGGTCAGAGAGGCTGTCGCCGAAGACATAAAAGTTGCTGAATTGTGGCCGGCCGCCGTCGGCCGATGCGACCGGGCCGAATGCCAGCGAAACCACCAGCAGGGTGAGAGCGATGAAGCGTTTTGTCATTGTTGTTCTCCGCGTTTGTGCGCAACAGTCTACACCGAATCTATAGCGCTGACCGGCGCGCAATCGCTCCAACGGAAGTCGTTTTTACTTGAAAATCCGGGGCGCTGCTGCTAATATTATCGGGTGGCAGTTCTGCCGCAAACCCCAATTTTCTAAACATTTTTTGAAGTGAATCACGGACCGCGGCAGCGGCATCCGGCTGTTGTCGCGCGCGTCCGGTAAGGAGGCAACGATGTGTGACAAAGAAGATAAAGCGTATGGGTACGAGCTCTACCGCTGGGACGATGATGACCTGAAGGGCTACGTGAATGTTGGCTGTAGCCCGACATCCGTCGTGATCGACGACTTCACGTGGGGCCCGGCGACGAAGGAGTTCTGCGGCACCGGCTCGTCCGGAATAGAGCTGCACATCAGCAAAGCCGGCGCGGTTAAGATGCTGGCGGCGAACGGGATAGTGAACAGTAAGTATCCGACCGAGGCCCTGGCGCTGTTGCTGGCCGAGCGCTACACCGGCAACAGTACTGCGTACTCGGCAATCAATGAAATGGCCGATGAAGCGGGTGCAGATGCAATGGTGTGGATTGATCGAGATTAATCAATCGTGACTAAGACATCGTGACTAAACATTCGAGACTAGAGGTAATAATTAACGTATGAAATTAGTAGATAGTTTGTTCGACGGGCCGCTCGATATCGTCGGCGATATTCATGGCGAAATCGACGCGCTCAGGCAATTGCTCGCCGGGCTGGGGTATGACGAGGCCGGTAATCACCCGGACGGGAGACGTCTGGTGTTTGTCGGTGACCTGGTCGATCGCGGGCCCGACAGCCCCGCTGTACTGCGTGCCGTGCGCGACTTGGTAAACAATGGCAATGCGCAATGCATTCTGGGTAATCACGAGCTGAACCTGCTGCGCGATGATGAGAAGCACGGCAATTCCTGGTGGACCGCACCGGAGAAAGAAACCGAGCACGAGGTGGCGCGCATTGATGATGTCGAGAAGACGGCGATGCGCGACTGGCTCGAAACGCTGCCGCTGGTGCTGGAGCGTGACGACCTGCGGGTAGTGCACGCGTGCTGGAACGATGCCGCAGTCGAAACCCTGCGTGCTTTAAATGGCCCGGATTACCGTGTGGCCGATCTCTATGACGAGTATCAGCGCGCACTGTATGACGAGATGGCCGAGCTGCGCTTCATGAATCAGGTGCGCAAAGAGTGGGCGCAGTTTATGCCGAAGCTCGAAGACCCCGACTGGGACGCGAAGTTCATGCCGTTCAAGGCAGAGCTCGATCGCCGCAGCCAGATGGACAACCCGATTTCGGTGGTCACGTCCGGTGAGGAAGAGACGGCGGATAAACCGTTCTGGGCCGGTGGCCGCTGGCGGATGGTCAGCCGGGTCAAGTGGTGGGAACGTTACGATGACGAGCAGGCGGTCGTGTTCGGCCACTACTGGCGGCGCTTTAAAGACGCTGCGATTATCCTGAGCGATAAGTACGGGCCGGACCTGTTCGACGGGGTTGAGCCGCATCACTGGATGGGTCAGCGCAACAACGTGTACTGCGTGGATTTCAGTGTGGGCGCGCGGGCCAGTCAGCGTGCCGCGGGCGAGAGCGAGCAGGTGTGCAGTCTGGCCGCGGTGCGCTGGCCCGAGGGCGAGGTGGTGCACGATGACGGCCGGCGCTTCATGCTGGAAGACACGTAAGTCACCGCGGATCAGGAAACAGCAGCTCAAAGGGTTCGACCAGTACCGGCATCTCCGCTGAGGTTGCGAGATCGTAAGGCGCCAGCAGCGCATTCCAGTAGTTCGTATGCAGTGGTATCCAGATACTGAGATCACGCACGGGCGATCCGTCAATCGCCGTATCGGCGGCCGTGATGTCACCGAAGTTCACGGTATAGATATCCGTCAGTCGCACGAGTAATTTTGGCGTACCGGCAAAATCGACAAGAATAATCGCGTCGCCGACGGCGGGTGCAGGCTGCCCCGTGGCAGTGATGAGCCAGGGCAGGGTGAACGTTCCGGTTTTGTCGCCGGCCAGTATCAGTTCAATGACTTCATCGGTGGTGGGTTCGTCCAGCCCGATCCAGCGCACCTGCCAGTTGTCAGGCAGCTCCCTGTCCGAAAGTGTCGCCCGGCAGTGTTGCCAAAACGCTTCCAGTTCTGCCGGGTCGGGTCGCGCGCAGCCGTCAGGCAGCCAGATCATGGGCGCTCACTCGCTGACGCGAGTCTCGATAATTTCCAGCCATTCGCCTGCGGGCCCCTGCGTGACGCCAACGCGCCGCCCGTTGTAGGGAAACGCCTCGATGACGGCCGGCGTCGCCCGCCAGGAAACATCCAACGCGTCCAGATCCGTTGTCGTCACACCGACCATCGCGGTGCCCGGTGGCAGGTGGCCCGGCTTGACCGGGCGCGGAGTGGTGGTGGCAGGGTATTCATCGAGCTCAAACAAAAACTCCGGTGACAAAATGGCCACCCGCAATGAGTAAAGGTGATCCGCGGGCACGCATTGCGCCGCCGCCATGAACGGCACCGGCAGCTGCAACGGGTCGCTGAGGCCCAGCCCCAGCGTCTGCTCGTAATAGTCACTCAGCGCATCCAGTGACGGGCCACCCAGCACCATAATAAATACGCGGTCGATATCGGTATCGGTCACAAAGTCGTTGTTGCGAGTAAAATACAGAAACTCATCACCGGGCCCGATCGCCTGCATGGCGCGCGGTGCGTCGGGTGCGTCCCACAGATCGGCGGGAGGGCCAACCACCGTAAACGGTGAATCTTCCATCGCGGCGGCAATGCCGTCGGGGTCGGTCACCAGCAATTCAGTTGCATTCCAACCGTGGGTTGTCAGTGACACGTAGTCATCAGGTCGCACGTCTTCAACAAAGCGGATGTAAACCTCGGCTTCGCTGGATGGCTGCATCAGCACATAGTCTTTGCCGGTCATCTCGGGCGTGTTCCACACGTCGCTGAGTTCCGCGCTGACGGTGCCTTCGGCAACCGTGCTGTAACCCAGGTGTTCTTCCCACGCGGTTTCGACCGGGCCGAGATTCAGCACGGTGATGGTGACAACCAGAATGTCCTTAATCATGACAGGCCCTCACTTCGCTCGTGTGCAGCCTGGCTGCTGCAGTAAAAACGCCCCTGCCAGCTGGCAGGGGCGATCAAAGATGTAACGGCGTTCGACTAGTCGAAGCTGTACTTCAGCCGCAGGCCCCAGCGCGCCGGGTCAGCCGTGTACAGTACGTTGAACAGGTTGGTGCCAAACCATTCTTCGTCAAAGCAGTTCTTGCACTCCACGACGGCTTCGAGATTATCCCTGCGCCAGCCAACCTGCGCGTTCACCAGCGTATGCGACTCAATCAGCGTATTGGGCGAGTTGTCATTGCCCATGAAGTAGTCGTCGATCCACGCCAACTGGCTGCTGACATACATTTCGCCACCGAACACTTGCTGCGGCACTGCGTACTCACCGCCAATATTGAAGGTGGTATCCGGTGTGCGTGTCGGCTCGGGGCCGATACCGGCTGTGACGCCGCCCGGTGACAGTCGCTTGTATTCGCCGCTCATCATGCCGAGATTGCTGAAAATCGTAAGGTTCTCGGTGGCCGCAGCCGTCAGCTCAATTTCGAGACCGTCAATTTCCGAATCGCCGGCATTCGTGGTGATGAAGCCCGCAGACTCCGTCGTGGCAATCTGGATATCGTCGTACATGGCACGGAATATCGTGACGTTGGCACGCACACGATTGTCGAGCCACTCAGAGCGGAGGCCGGCTTCGATGGAGTCCACCTCTTCGGGGCCGAAAGTTGCGAGCTCAGCAGCTGAGGAGCCACGCGCATTCCAACCACCGGACTTAAAGCCGGTGGTGTATGTTAGGTAGCCCATCATGTCGTCGCTGAATTGGTATTGCGCGCCCAGCTTGTAGGTGAACTGGTCTTCATCCTGTTTGAGCGGAATACCTTCGGCTTCAACATCCGCATTGGTCACAGGCATAAAACCCAGTGCACCGTTGATGCTGAAAGTCTTTTCTTCGTCCGTATAGCGACCACCGGCAATCAACGTGAGCTGATCACTCACGTCGATATCAAGCTGGCCGTATATCGCCGTGCTTTCCGTGGTGTTTTTCAGTGGTGTGCGCACGTTGAATGCCGACAGCCCGGGCTTAGTGCCCACCCAGTCAGTGAAATTGGTCGTGTTGTCTTCATCCATATAAAACACGCCGCCCACATAGCGAATTGCGCCGTCGTTTAATTCGCCGCTCAGTTTGATCTCCTGGCTGAGCTGATCGTGATTGCCGTTGTTGGCGATGATGAAGGTGTCACCAAAAAAGGGACCGAACGGCTGCTCCTGAGAGTTATCGAGGAAATCTGCCGAGTAGTTTTGCTCGAGATCGTAGTAGCCGGTGATGAAGTTTATCGTCACCGCACCGGTGTCCCACTCAACATTAGAGGCAACCAGCGTCGATTCCATCTTGTTAAAACTACATGTGGGGATCGTAACGCCGCGAGCATCAGACCCGGGGCCGTTGCAGTCGCCCAGTGCCGTCAGGTTGCGTGTGAATGAACCGGTCGCCGGTGTTTGCGAACCAACAGGGCTGGCCGCGACACCGATGGCCTGCAGCTCGGTATCGGCATGTTGCAGCGACAAGTCCCAGGTCACTGCATCGTTGGGCAGGAAGCGCAACGCGACGCGCGCTCCGGCCGACTCTTCGCCATTGTAGGTGTCGCCGGTGGTGACGCTGTCCATCCAGCCGTCTTCATCCACGACAAAAGCATTGAACTGTGTCAGTAGGCGGTCGCTGATCGGCATATTGAGCGAGCCCTGCAATTGCTTGCGCTCGTAGCTGCCGTAGCTGCCCTCAACCGTGGCTGAAAATTCCTCAGCGGGTTTGCGTGATACGACCACGATTGCACCGCCGGTCGTATTACGGCCGAACAAGGTTCCCTGCGGCCCTCGCAGCGCCTCAAGGCGCTCGATATCAAAAAGGCGTACCTGGTTTTGATTTTGTCGCGAAATATAAATTTCGTCGATATAAGTACCGATCGGCACATCGAACGTGGCGATCGATTCAGCATTGCCGATGCCGCGCAAAAAATAGGAGTTTGAGCCGCCGAGTGACACGTTGTGCGAGCCGCTCATGTTCGGCACATTCTGAATCAGGTCGAGCGTGCCGGTAATCTGGCGCCGGTCGAGTTCCTGGAAGTCAAAAGTAGACACAGCAACCGCCACGTCCTGAACATCATCGGATCCGCGTTTCGCTGTCGTGACGATTTCTTCAAGCGGTGCTGCTGTGGCGAGTGATCCGTACAGCAGCATCATGCTGATGCCGCCGGATATACTTATTGTGGATGCTTGTCGTAAGCTCATACTGCTATCTCCCCCGAGACGTCGTTGAGTTCTATGGTGATAAAAATCAACCGCATAACAATATGCGCCCCGCGGCAAATTTTGTCTAATTCCGTGGCGTTATGAGCGGCATCGACCTGAGCTTTGCCGGAGATGTACGAATACAGACGGTTCAGGAGCTGGCCTGGCCGGGTGTGGCGCTGGATTTTTTGCTCCATCAGGTCCCCCATGCGGAATTTGCCCAAACTCGCGCCTATCAGGATGAGCGCTTTGTCGACCCGGACACCCGTGAATTGCGTATGTCCTACCACTCCACGGTGCTGCGCACCCCGCACGGTAACGTGCTGATCGATACCTGCATCGGTAGCGACAAGCACAGGCCTTTGATCGAGCGCTGGCATCAGCAAAAGTTTCCGTACCTGGAACGGCTGGCTGCTCTGGGGCTTGCACCGGTCGACATTGACTATGTGTGTTGCACGCACCTGCACGCTGATCATGTCGGTTGGAACACGCGACTGGAAAATGGTCAGTGGGTGCCGACGTTTCCGAACGCGCGTTACTTGTTTGCGGAGCCGGAGTTGCGCTACTGGGAACAGGTGCGGCGGGAAGACCCGGCGCATATTTTTTCACAGTCCTGGGACGACAGCGTGTTGCCGGTAATCGAGGCACAGCAGGCAGAGATCGTATCGCCCGACCATGAGATTGTTGCAGGTGTGCAGTTGCAACCGGCATTCGGGCATTCGCCCGGCAATGTCGTGATCGACGTCCGGTATGGTGAAGATCATGCGGTGCTGAGCGGCGACGTGATGCATCATCCGGTTCAGATCGAACGACCCGACTGGAACAGCGTATTCGATCAGGATCGTGCGCAGGCGCAGGCCACTCGCGAGGCGCTGTTAAAACGCGTTGCGAATGGCCGCACCTGGCTGATCGCTGCCCACTTCGCAGGGCCCACGGCCCTGACGGTCACTAAAGACCGCGAGCATTTTAAGTATCACAGCGCTTTACGCACCCGCTCGTAACCATGCTTAAGCTCTTCGCCGAGCAGCGCCAGTGCGCTGCCGATGTCCTTGCGCGATTCTTCGGCTTCGTGTTTCACGTCTTCAATGTGTTGATTGAAGCTCTCCCACTTGCCTTCGAGTTCGTCCCACTCTTCGCGGAGTTCGTCCCGGGCCTCGCCGATTTCACCGTTCAGCTCATCACGCGTGCGTTTAAGCTCTTCGCGCAGTTCACCGAACTCCTCGCGGAATAACCCTTTGGCGTTCTTATCCTCGGGCGGCCGTTTGAGCGTGACGACCGGGCAGGTGGCCCGCCGCACGACGTCCTCAGCGGTATCGCCCAGCAAAAAGTGCTCTATCGGGTTGTAGCCCCGGCCTGACATGACAATCATGTCCGCGTTGATGTCTTCCGCGTACTCCGCAATCGTGCGCGCCGGGCTGCCGGACAACACCTCGCCGGAAATCTTAAAGTCGAACCGTGCCTGTTGCGCACTGATCGCTTTGCCCAGCCGATCCGTGGTGTTCTTTTCTATTTCGCTGAAGTTGGTGTCGTACTGCACGGCCATGGCTGCGCCCGCCGTAGGTGGTATGTAGGTCGATACCGGGCGTAACACATGGATGCAATGAACAGCGACTGCCTTGTCACCGATGGATTCGGCGATCCAGTTAAGCGCACTCCACGATGGAGCAGAAAAGTCGGTGGGTACAACGATGACGGTTGGCTTACTCATGATAATTCCTCCGTTACGTGTTGACTTGCTTAATGTGACTACCATCGCACAACTTGCGAACCCGCCCAATAGTTTAGACTTGTGACATGTACTTATGGTTTGCTGCAACGCGGAGTGTTTGAGTAGGTTAGGGTTAAACCCGACGATACCCTCACAAATAGCCGCAACACAGCAACTATTGATGTAACCATTGTTGTAAGGAGTGCGCAGTGCTTCAACCGGCATCACTGTTTACCCGCATCGCAATCGGCAAAGGCATAGGCCTGATCGTCGGGCTGATTTGCATGGCGTCATTGCCGCTGTTTCTGGCAGATATCGACACCTTATTTCGCTGGGGAGTGCTGTTCTGGTACACGACGATGGGTGCTTTCATCGGTGTGTTCGGCGTCTTTACCTGGCACCCGGTGCTGAAACTGCCGATGCCGTGGTGGTTTCGCTCAACCCTCATCGGTGCCTGGATGAACTTCGTATTAGTGCTGCTCACCCATACCCAGCTCGATGCTATGCTGCAGGCACCCTTCGTGCAGGGCAGCATACTGGCGTCGCCGTGGTGGCTGGTCCCCGAGGGCGGGGTGGTCGGCCTGATGATCGGCTTCTTTGCCACGCTGGCCGGCGGCGAAGGTAAAGCGATCGTTGATGAGCGGCCGCCGGTAGAGGAGCCGTCAGCCCGATTCTCAAACAAGTTATAAGTTTAGGAGACACGCGTGAAAGTTATATTGGTACCCGTTGCAGACCGGCCCGAGTGTGCCCGCGCGCTGCGCACCGCGTTTGACCTGGGCCAGCGACTCGAGGCCAGTGTGGTCGGTTGTCACATTCGTGCCCACGCTTATTCGGCAGTCAATTTGCCGCGCTCGCTGCTGGAGGGTGAAGCCGCGTGGCAACAGGCGATTAAGAAGAAGCCCCTCGCTAAAAGTGCGGCGGCGAAAAAATTGTTTGGCGATGTTGCAGAAGCGCACGGTTATCAGATGATTCGACGCCCGCGCAAGACGCCGGGCGCACAGTGGCAGGAGAAAGTCGGGTCACCGCATAAGCTCATGTCCATCGTCGGCCCGGTGTCGGATCTGGTCGTGGTGTCACGGCCCGCCAGCAAGGGTGGCGAGCTGTCAGAACTGTTTTTGCGAGCGGCCTTGTTGAACACTGGTAAGCCGGTGCTGGTAATGCCGCAGGTCGCGACCCGACTGGTCGGCCGACGGGTATGCATTGCCTGGAACCAGAGTATCGAAGCCGCCAAGGCGGTCGCAGCCGCCATGCCGCTGTTAACCAGCGCCGATGAGGTCACCATTATCAGCTCAGGCGCAACCGATGCGCTCGGGCCGAAGGCGAATCAGGTTGCTAACTACCTGAAGTTCTGGGGCGTCAAATCCACTTGCGTACAGACGCGCGGCACCGATCACGCGAGCAATATTCTGGACTGCTACAAAGAAAGCAAATCAGACTTACTGGTGATGGGCGCCTACAGTCGCAGCCGCCTCCGTGAACGGATTTTTGGTGGTGTCACTGATCACATGCTCCGGAGCGCCAACATCCCGGTGCTGATGAAGCATTCCTGAACACGCGCAGTGCCCTAACTTTCGCTCACTGATCCACCCTGCAGTCCCGGACCGCAGGGTGTCTCCCCGTGTCTGGGGTTTGCGTCATCCCTCAGCTATATTGATGCACAAAGAGAGGGCGACATGAAAAAACCAACCGACGCTAAATTGATTCCCGCCACGACTCCGGCCATGACGCGCCGTTCCGCACTGGGCGGTCTGGCGCTCGGCGGGGCCGGGCTGATGGGCGCACCGTTAACGGCTCATTCGACATCTCATGCGACCGCGCATTCAGCGAACCAGTCAAAGCCCGACGATTTCGAGTGGACACTCGATCTCGATAGCGCCGCAGATAACTGTCTCGCGGTCATTAAGATGCAGGCGGATACGACCGGGGCGGACGCGTTGGGTGGCTTCCCCGGTGAGGCTTGGGCCTGGGTGCCGGACGTCGGTAACTACCATGTTTTCAATACCTACGGTGTCGGTGTCAGTCATGTCGAATTCAGTGAAAAAGAAAACGGCTGGCGATTCTTTCATCGCGAATGCCTGCTGTACACCGACAAAGACACCGGCGAAGTCGTCGACAGCTGGTACAACCCGTTCACCGAACGGCGCGTCGAGGTCATGCACGTATTCAATGATCACGTCAGCCGCTTCTACCCGCTGAGCGGCGGGCGCTTCAGCTTCCCCTGGGACTATGAAATCCACGGCAACAACATCACCTTTCGCATCAGCGTCTTCCGCGTGGAAGAGAACCCGCTGACACGCGCCGAGTACCCGCTGCACTCGGAAGGCGACGTGTACCAGACCGGGGAGCTGTGGGGCATCATGGGTGACCTGCGCGAAATCATGGATCCGGAGGTTACGTCGGCGAGCTGTGTCACCTCGTGGTCGCGGATCGCCGGCTGGCTGCCGTTTATGGAAATGGGTAATCGTCCCGGGCAGATGATCATGCACAGCCACGCCTACAAGATGAAGGGCGGTGCCGCCGAGCTGCCGCCGAAAATACGCACGTATATAGAGAAGAATGCACCGGAGTATCTGGAGTCGCCAACAGAGTGGACGCCGCCCGGCCAGCGCGTGACCGTTTTCAATCATTCGAAGAAAGTGATTGATGAGCGACGGCCCAATCTCAAAGAGGGCGAGACGCCGTTCGGCTGGCGCGGCGAGTGATGCGAACACTGTTATCAGCAGCGATTGCCGCGAGTCTGTTTGCCGCCGGTGCTCAGGCGGGTGGCCATGGTGGAGCCGACGACCTGCCGCCCATTGAGGTGCCCGACGGCTTCAAGGCCACGGTGTTTCATCCCGCATTGGGCGCAACCCGGCACATTGCTGTGCGTGACAACGGCGATGTGTATATCGCGCGCGAGATGCGCCAGGCGAATCGTTTATTCGGGCGCGAGGCTTCGTGGGGCTCATTGGTAGCACTGCGCGATGAAAATGGTGACGGTGTCGCCGATATCGTGAAGTCGTTCGGCCCGACCGACGTGGGTGATGCACTGCGCATTCACAACGGCTACCTGTACTTCTCGTCCGATCAGGTCGTCTACCGCATGGCGCTCGATGACAACCTCGTGCCGCAAAGCGTGGCCGAACCACTCGCGGGCGGTTTCCCGATGACACGTTCACATGGCAGCAAGACGCTGGCGTTTGATAACGCCGGCAACATGTACGTGAACTCGGGCGTGCCCACCAACAATTGCGAGAGTAAGCGCATGGCGCAGGAGTCGCCGGGCATGGATCCGTGCCCGTTCCTTGAGCGCTCGGGCGGTATCTGGAAATTCGCTGATGATGAGACCCATCAGGATCAGGTGCGTGACGGCGAGCGCTACGTCACCGGCACCCGCAACGTGGTGGCGATGGCCTGGAACCCCTGGGCCGACAAGCTGTACTTCGTGATGCACGGCCGCGACACCCTCGGCATGACCTGGCCCGATTACTACACCCGCGAGGACAACGCGGAGTTGCCGGCGGAAGAGTTTCATGTGGCGGAAGCTGGCGATAACTTCGGCTGGCCGTTTAGCTACTACGACCCGCGCACGAACAAGCGCATGCAGAGCCCGGAGTACGGTGGGGACGGCAAAACCGAATCGACCGGCGATTACAAAGACCCGCTGATCGGGTTCCCGGCGCACTGGGCGCCGAACGATTTGCTGTTTCACTCCGGCAATGGTCTTCCCGAAAAATACGAGCAGGGCGCCTTTATCGTGTTTCACGGTTCATGGAACCGGATGCCGTTCGAGCAGGACGGCTACAACGTGGTCTTTGTGCCCATGCGCGACGGCCAGGTCACCGGCGAATGGGAACTGTTCATCGACGGCTTCGAAGGGCCGGAACGCGTGAAAAATCCGGGCAACGCGGCGTACCGGCCGACCGGTCTGGCCGAAGGCCCGGACGGCGCCATCTATATCACCGAAGACAAGCAGGGCCGGGTCTGGAAAGTCAGCCCGACTGACTGACGTTATCTCGCGGACTCCCCTGTAACCATGACGACGAAAATCTGGGTCGACGCGGATGCCTGCCCGGTCGTGATCAAGGAAATTCTTTACCGGGCGGCCGATCGCACCGGCGTGTTGCTCACATTGGTGGCTAATCAGGCCCTGAGTGTGCCGCCGTCCAGACACATCAAAACACTGCAGGTGCCGGCGGGTTTCGACGTGGCCGATAACGAGATCGTGTTGCGCATGCAGGCCGGTGATCTGGTGATTACCAGTGACATACCGCTTGCAGCCGAGGTGATTGATAAGGGCGGGCTCGCGCTCAGCCCGCGCGGCGAATTGCACACGACTGAGAACATACGCGCGCGGCTGAACATGCGTGACTTTATGGACACGATGCGTTCCAGCGGTATGGATGTGGGCGGTGGCCCGCCGGCACTGAGTCAGAGTGACCGGCAGGACTTTGCCAATCAGCTGGATCGTTGGCTGGCTCAGCAGAAGTGAGCCCGCTCAGAACTTGTTTCTAGAACTTATTAATAGGCCCTTTCGTTTTTTCGCGTTGTTCTTCAAGTTGAGCAATCGTCGCCATCGTCGCATTATGAACGAATGCGCCGTGCCAATTCCATTCACAATTCCATACGTTATCTGGCGCGTACCGAGTGGGCGGGTGAACTGCGTGCCCGCGCGCTCGCAGAGATCGGGGCGCATGATCTCGATGCAACGCTGGCAGCATTTCGTAAACACAGCGAGTTTTTCCGCGACAGGCTTGCGGGCGTAACGAGCTGGGCCGACATCCCGCCGCTCGGCAAGCGCGAGCTGGCCGGTATGCCCGTCGTGCATTTTGAAACCGGCGCAGACGCTGAGATCC
>JABDLC010000064.1 GCA_013001905.1 Gammaproteobacteria bacterium
CCCCTGTCGTGGACGGCCGGACAATACTGGGTGTTGCCACCTATGACGCGCTGGTATTGAAGGGTCTGGCAGGTGACGGCTGACCTGTTACAGCGGCGAGCCGTCAATAAACTCCAGCGTCTTTTCCGCCAGCTCGACGGGCTTGTCTTCTATGAGGAAGAAGCCCGTGTCCGGGTAGATTGCATGCGGATGGTCGGCGCTGCCCGGGATCTGATCGTGCAGGTCTTTCGGCGGAAACCCGCGTTTCGCGAGTGACTCACTGATGAGTGTCAGCGTGGGCTTGTTCCAGTTTTGCAGCGCTTCCCATGCAGCCCGATTCCGTGCGGTCGACGGGTTCAGAAAGGTCGCCGGAATCATCAGCGGGAAGCGTCGCGGCCCGCCTTTGTAGCGTTCCTCGGGGTAGGGCGCATCGAGCCCGTGCCGGGCGCTGTCACTGAGCTCGATCGTGGTCATGTTGCTGACCATGTCGCTGATCGGAAACACCTCGGGCTTGAGCACGTAACGACGCCAGCCGGCAACCCACAGGCTGCCGGTCACGCTGTCTGCGCGTGGCATTCCCGTGGTACACAGCACGAGCCGGCCGAAGCGCTCCGGTTTCTCAACGGCCACGCGCAGCCCGAAGTAGCCGCCCCAGTCGAACAGAAACGCGGTGGCGCCATTAATGTTGAGCGCCTCCAGTGTCGAGTCCAGCCAGGCCACGTGTTTCTCAAACGTGTGCTGTTCCCAGTCGGCGGGTTTGTCCGAACGGCCGAAGCCGATCATGTCCGGCACGATCACCCGGTAGCCGGCATTCACGAACACCGGAATCATGTCGCGAAAGTTGTAGCTCCAGGTGGCCTGACCGTGCATCAGCAGGATGACGTGGCCATCGCGTGGCCCTTCATCAATGTAGTGCACTCGCAGCGCGCCAAGGTCCGAATCAGTAATCTCGGTGTAGTGCGGCTCGTACGGGAAGCCAGTCAGGCCGGCGAAGGCCTCATCCGGGGTACGCAACACGGGTTCATCGGGGTCGTAGCCCTCGCCGTTGCCGCGTGCCTGCACGTCATAGTGGTTATAGATCGCAAACAGCAACACGGCCACGATCAGAAAGAGAACGATAAACAGCAGTATTTTCAGCATGACGTATTCCGCAGCGTATGCAGCGCGATAACTCTGACGAGCGCCGGAGTGTTAGTGAGTCGGCTCCAGGTCTTTGCGTGCTTCCATAAACTCCGCAAAACTCTCATCGACTGTCGCCTGACTCAGCTTCTTAATCGTCGCTTTCGTGGTGGCATACGCGGCCTTTTCTTCTTCCGTGATCGCGGGTGTCGCTTTCATCATGGTGCGCACCATAGTAGCCGGCCCCATTGGTGCCTCGGCATACGCTGACAGTTTCCATTCGTCCTCTTCCTTGACGAACACCGCCATAACCCGATCCCAGCCGTTGCTGGCCGGCATACCGACGAGCTTGATGTCGTAGTCGAGGCGATAGGTCGCCACTGCGATCTCCGGCGTCAGGTACTTCGCGCGCACTTCGCTGTACTCGTTATAAATGCCGTCCAGAATGCGCCGGCCGGGGATAGGGTTGAAGTAATTGTCGAGCCGCTTTTTGCCGTAGAGCGGAAACGGCACTTCCTCAGCCATGTAGATGGGGTTGCCGTCACCGGACCACATATTTTTGACCGTGCGGTAGTCCTGATTGTTGTAGGCAACCGCATAGTCCGCCAGAAACGCGTTGATCTCGGCCGCCAGTTGCTGTTCCTGCTCACTGACCTGCTCGTCGGCATCGCGTTGAAAATGAAAATCCGCATAGCTGCCGGATGCGAAGATCAGCAGTGCGGCAGTCATCAGGGTTTTAGCTGGGTGCATAAACGTGCGCCTCGTTGTGGTAGTAGGTTTGCTACAGTCAGCAGACCGTGACATTCAGTGACCTTGTAAGGAGTCATGTTAACCCTTGGCCACTCTGCCGCTCTATTACCGCACATATCTGGCGCTGCGCGACCGTATCGTGAACGGTGACTATGACCCGCAGCAGCCGCTGCCGGGCGAGCAGCAGTTCGCTGTGGAACTCAAGGTGTCGCGTGCAACCCTGCGTCGTGCCTTTGAACTGCTGGCGGAAGAAGGCCTGATTGAACGCCGTCAGGGCAAGCGCACCTATCCCCGTTTGCTGGGGTATGAATCGAAACAGCAGCGCCGCAACCTGGAACTGGGCAGCAGCGTTACCGGCTACCGCGGACTGTTTCCCGGCACTGTGGACATGGATGTGCAGCAGGTGAAAGCTGATGCGGAGCTGCGCGCGCAGTTCGGGCGCCGCCGTCTCGGTCGCGTGATGCGCGTGCGCACTTCCAAGGGCGCACCTTACTGTTTCGTCGTGACGTTTCTGCCCCTGTCTATCGCCGACAAAATAGACTGGCCTGCGCTCGATCGTACGCCGGTGATTTCCGCCGTCGAAGCAGCGGGTTATGCCTTTGTCAAAGTCGAGCAGGTGATTACGGCGACCGTCGCCGATGAAGAATCTGCCGCGGCGATTAATGTGCCGCTCGGTTCGCCGCTGCTGCGCGTGTCGGGCCTGTTTATCGATAAGCAGGGCGACGCCATGATGCGCAAAGACGGTTACTTTTTGCCTGACAGCTTCGAATACCGCACGACGGTCTACAACAAGGCCTGAGCTGCAAGCTATAGGCCCTGGTCAGGCTACTTGTACGCATGAGCGTACAAGTTTGAGGCGCTATACCCCCTTCCGTAGGGTGACTGGCATATAGACAAAAACCGAGGCCTGAACCATGCCCTACGTAACTCGTTTTCTGGCGCTTGCCGCGCTGCTCCTGTCGTTTGCGCCCGTCAGTAATGCGCAGACTGTGACCCGCGGGCCTTACCTGCAACAGGCGTCGCCGACGCAAATGATCGTGCGCTGGCGGACCGACGTCGCGACCGATTCCGAGGTGCAGTACGCCGTGGTTAACGACACACCTGCCGCGGTGTCATCAGCCACGAGTACGACGGACCATTCGGTCATCCTGACCGGTCTGGCGGCAGACACCTTCTATAACTACACCGTGGGGACCACCACGGCTGTACTCGCCGGCGGTGACCTCGCTACCAATGGCGACGGTGAGCACCACTTCACCACCTCGCCCACGGGCGCAAAGGACACCCGAATCTGGGTGATCGGCGACTCCGGCACAGCGGATGCGAATGCAGCTGCAGTGAGGGATGCGTATAAGACTTTCACCGGGGCGCGCGGCACGGATGTGTGGCTGATGCTCGGCGACAATGCATACAACATCGGCTCCGATACGG
>JABDLC010000097.1 GCA_013001905.1 Gammaproteobacteria bacterium
GGCTTGCGCCTGAACATGGCCGCGATCGTGCTCGTCACATTTGCCGCTTATGCGATACTGGCGCCCGTTCTGGGTGTCGGGCGCTAAACTGCCAAGGCTATGAAAACCGTGTTCCGCTACATTGCTGTCATTGTGTTGTCTGCTGCTGCCATTGCCGCAGCGGCCGTTCCTGCGCATGCGGGTTCGGTGCATGCGCTGGGTGCCGGTGATCTGGTGGGCGAGACGAAGGTCATCGCTGCACGCTACGAAGATACCTTTCTTGATATCGGTCGCGCGCACGGTGTGGGCTTTGAAGAGTTGCGCAAGGCTAACCCCGAGGTCAATGCGTGGGTGCCGGGCGAGGGCACCGGCGTGCTGTTGCCGACCCGCTTCGTGTTACCTCAGGCGCCGCGCGAAGGCGTGGTCGTTAATATTGCGGAATTCCGCATTTATTTTTACTACGCGGTTGATGGCGAGCCCTTCGTTGCGTCATTGCCCGCCAGTGTCGGCCGCATGGACTGGGCGACACCGCTGGGGCGCACGCGCATCGTGTCGCGCGTCAGCAAACCGAGCTGGTATCCGCCGGAATCGGTGCGCCAGGAATACGCTGCCGACGGGCGGTCGTTGCCGCGCATCGTGCCGCCCGGGCCCGATAACCCGCTCGGTGATTACGCGTTGCGACTCGGCCTGCCGGGTTATCTGATTCACGGCACCAACCGACCTGACGGTGTTGGGATGCGGGTCACTCACGGGTGCATCCGCTTGTTTCCTGAAGATATTGAGTGGCTGTTTCCGCGCACGGCCATTGATATGCCGGTACAGATCGTCAATCAGCCGGTGAAATTCGGCTGGGACGGGGACGAACTGTTTCTTGAGGTCCACCCGGAGCTTGAGGGCGGCGCCGAAGCCGACACGATTCCCCGCGGCATGACCGCTGTGACCGAGGCCTTTGTTGTGGCCACGCGTGAGCGCGCCGCCGAGGTGGACTGGGATCTCATCGTCCGGGTGTACCGGGAGCAGACCGGCGTGCCCGTCAGGGTAGGGGAGGCGCGGAGCCTCAGCCCCGCGGGCACCGCAGCGTCCCTCTAGCCGGCTTCTGATCTTCAGAAGCTCTGTTTCACATCAGCTTCTTAACATAATGATTCCGTGCGCTTTTTCGCACGGTGTAGCGCGTTGCGGCTTGCTATCGACAGCGCTGTCAGTTACGTTGGTCTTGGAGTGACAACGTTGTCATTCTTTGTTTTGATCAAAACAATAAAGTAGCTACAAGAACATTCTTCGAGGGGAGAATAATAATGACTAGAAGCATAAAAATCGCCGCACTGTCGGCGGTTGCGATGCTCAGCTTTTCGACTGTCTCACAGGCAGCGATTGTTGAGCTTGCAACGAACGGCGGTTTCGAAACCGGCGACTTTAGCGGTTGGACGCAGTTCCCGGGCTCAGCAGGTCCTGCAGGACAGACGATCGTTTCAACGAATCCGTCGTCCGGCAACTTTGCAGCCCGTCTGACAGAGACTGCCCCGGCGGCCAACATCATCAAGCAGGCCAATCTGGCGCCCGGTCTCTGGACTGCAGGTCAGGAAATCACGATCAGCTTTGATTACCGCGGCACGGCTGCTGCTGGTGGCGTGTTGTTCGCTGAGCTGTTTTCAGAAATTGATGGCGGTGGTACGTCTTCCTCAGTGATTCTGGGTGGCGGCCCGCTGTTCCCCAATGCTGATCCGAATGTTTGGCAGACAGCGACCTTTACGGGTTTTGCCGGACCGGATACCAGTGGTGGCATCACCCTGCAGCTTAATGCATCGTGTGCGCCGATAGCTGGCTGTAACGCGGACTACTTCATCGACAACGTGTCGATCACAGCTGACATCGTGCCGATTCCGGCTGCGGTCTGGTTGTTCGGTTCTGCGCTCGGCCTGATGGGCTGGACGCGTCGCCGTAAAGCTTCGTAGGTTTTTGACTACGAACGCGCGCACTTAGCAGTATTGAGGCGCGCATAAAAAAACCGGGTCACCCGTAAGGGTGGCCCGGTTTTTTCTTGCGTCCGCGAGGTCGGTTGCATCGGCGACGGACCGATAGCTTATTCGTGTCTCAATGCGTTGATAGGGTCCAATTTTGCTGCGCGGATAGCGGGCCAGCAGGCAAACAGAAGGTTGAGCACAAATGCGACCATCACTGCAAGGATCGCATTGTCCGTATCGAACACGAATTTGAGCTCTGCTCTCGCAGCGATGGTTAGCGTTGCGAACCAGCCAGCTGCGATACCGACAGCGATCCCTGTTATCGCGAGCACGCATGCCTCTAGCGAGAACTGAAAAAATACATCGTACGCTGTAGCGCCCAGTGCTCGCCGAGTGCCGATCTCTCTCGTGCGGTCCCTGACCCCGATCCAGGCGATAGCGAGAATCCCCAGTCCGGATACGATGATGGCGCTCAGCCCTATCCAGCTGACGAGAAATTGTAGCCGATCGGCTGCAGCTATCTGTGTATCTATCAGTTCTCGCTGACTTTGCACCAGGAAGTCGTCCGGGTTTGCTGCTGAGCTTCGGTGCCGCCTGCGCAGTAGTTGCGAAATGGCTTTTTCCGCCTGTTGCATGGCGGCGAGTTCGGGGATCTCGAAGAGAATCGAGTTGTAATATTCAACATTTAAGAGTCGCCGCATCGCCGCAGTCAACGGCACGTAAACTTGTCCATCTTCGTCGCTGGCATCAAGCCCCGGGCCGCGCTCTGCGAGTATCCCAATGATTTCGAACGGAACGCGGTTAATAAAAAGCCTTTCCCCGACCGGGTTGCGCTCTGAATACAGTTCTTTCGCAGCTTTGTGCCCGAGCAGGGCGACACGGGTCGATCGTCGCAGTTCCTCCGGGCCAAACCATCGACCGTTGCTCAATTCCCACGCCTTCATCTTGAAGTATTCCGGTTCCACGCCCATGACTGGCGCAACAGTCGATAGAAAACCGGCCTTCAACCGCAATGCAGAAGACACGCTCGCCGAGGCAGGCACCGGACCCAGGATTTCGTCGCGAATTGCGCGATAGTCCCCGGGCACCAGTGTAGTCACCACTGCGCCGGTACGTTCGCGGTCAGCCACCGCGCGGCTCTGTCTCGCGGAAACGACAATGATGTTGGTGCCGAGGCGCTTAATCTGCCCGAGTATTTCCTCTCGGCCACCTGATGCGTAGTTCACAACAGTGATAGCGCCGGCTACGCCGAGTGCGGCACAGCCGATTATCAGGCCAGACCGAAGTCGGTACCGCAGCATGTGACGCCAGGCGATCAGAACCAGCTGCCGTCGAAAGATTCGCATTCCTTCAGGAGCGCAGCGCTTCGATGGGGTCCGTGTTTGCGGCTTTCCATGCTGGCTGCAACCCGAATATGAGCCCGACTATTATCGACAGCACAACTGCGAGACCGATCGACTTCCAGACAATGAGTGGCGGCATGCTTTGTTGCAGCACTGCAATCACGCCGCCCCCGACGCCTAGCAGGGTGCCGACAACTCCGCCCACGAGAGATGCAGCAGCAGCTTCGATCAGAAACTGATGCATGATGTCCTCGCGCGTCGCGCCCATTGCGCGGCGCACACCAATTTCCCTTCGTCGCTCCGACACCGCAATCAGCATCAGGCTCATAATTACGGTGCCGCCTATAATCGTTGCGATTACCGAGATACCGGTAAGGATCCGAGTCAGCGCAGAGTCGACTTCAGCCACTTGTTCCGCAGCGGCCCGCGGGTTCACGAAGCCAAAGTCATCCTCACCGGGTGGAATGATGCCGTGGCGTTCGCGCAGCACCGCAGTAATTTCCTGAAGCACCGGTTCCGGGTTCAGGGGCTCGATGAGTTCAACAGTGATTGTCGTGAGGTAATCGCGATTGAACAGCCGCTTAGACGCAGTGGTAACGGGTATGAATACGATGCCGTCCAGGCTGGAGCCGCCCGGTCCGGCACCGCGGGTCACCAGTACGCCTTTGACGAGGAAAGGCACGCCGCCAATGCGAATTTGTTTACCAATAGGGTCCTCACGTTCGAACAGGTCGTTCTGGATGTCGGGCCCGATAACTGCAACGCGAGCGACGGACGCAACATCTTCGTCCGTCAATACGCTGCCAAAGTCGATGAAATAGCTGTGCATTTCAAGCCAGTTGGCTGTGATTCCGTAAACTGCAGCGGCAGTCGTACGATCACGGTATTTGACGTTCAGATCAAAGGCATTCTGCACATCAGCGACCTGTTTAACGCCGCTAACCTGCTCAACAATGGCATCCGAGTCGCCGAATTTAAGCGTGGGCTCGACTGTAGTCAGGGATGGCATGCCGCGAGTGGCCGATGCGCCGGGTTCAATATTAATGAGATCATAATTGCCAACCATGTTTTTGAACTGGCGCATGGTCTCTTGCCTTGTCGATTCACCGATTGTGGACATTGCGGTCAGCGAGGCGATGCCGATAGCTATGCCCAGCATCATAAAAAAAGCGCGCAGGGGATTGCGTACCATTGTTCGTCTCGCCAGGAACAGGCTTTTCGAGAGGTTCATTACGCTACAACCCGTGCGGATCCGCCGGGGGGCTGCAATTTGTCTGAGGCAATGGTGCCGTCGGCGATCAGCAGTTCGCGTTCCGCATGGGCAGCGGTTGCCTCATCGTGGGTAACAACCAGTATCGTGCGGCCTTCTTTGTGCAGTTGGGTCAGCAAATCCATTACAGCGTCACCGGCGGCAGAATCAAGGTTGCCGGTGGGCTCATCAGCGAGCAGGACTGGAGGATCGTTCATCAGCGCCCGCGCGATTGCGACACGCTGCTGTTCGCCACCAGACAGCTCTGTAACGAAGTGATCAGCGCGCTCGCCAAGTCCTACGCGAGTCAGTAATGCGATTGCCTTATTGCGATCAACGGTATGATCGCCATAGAGGGCCGGCACTTCCACATTCTCAAGCGCTGTCGTGCGTGGCAACAGATTGAATGACTGAAATACGAAGCCGATCCGGTCGTTGCGCACTCGCGAGCGCTGCATATCATCGTAACCGGACACATCCTCACCGCCGAGCAGGTAAGTACCCCCGGTTGGTGTATCCAGGCAGCCCAGAATGTTCAGTAGAGAAGACTTTCCTGAACCCGACTTGCCGCGAATGGTTACGAACTCTCCGCTCGCGATACTGAAAGTGATGTCGCGAAGTGCCGGCACCGGCGTGCCGTCTCCGCGTTGATAAATTTTCTCAAGATTTCTGACTTCTATCATCACGGAGTCACCCCGGTTCTGCAATATTGCGTGTGACAAGCGCTACTTTGTCGCTTGTATCGATGCCCTGACGAATCTCAGAGTAGCCGGCGTCACGATTGCCGACACTCACTGCACGGCGAACGAGTTCCCCGTTTTCCTCCACGTATACATATTGTTCGAAGCCATCCCTTTGTATAGCCCTTGTAGGCAGGACGAGTGCGTCACGCTTCGCTGTGCGAATTGAGACATTCGCTGTCATGTCCGGCTTGAGGAGTTCAACCGGCGAGTCGATTTCGATCATGACTTCGAAATTGACCACGCCGGAAATAATCGTGCCTTTCGGGGCAATTTGTTTCACGGTGCCCGTAAATTCCTTAGCAGGAAACGCCTCAACGGTGAAATACACGGGGTTGCTGGTCTGAACGGTGCCTATATCGGTTTCATCGACCATAGCCACCAGTTCCAGCGCGTCTTCGGCAATGATCGTGGCAAACGTGGGCGTTTCAAATGAAGCGGCGACGGTCTCCCCTTTTTGGGTGGATACTGATGCTATTGTTCCGGCAATCGGCGCCTGAATTACCGCGTACTGCAGGTCAGTTGCTACGACGGCTGCGTCTTGCCGTGCCTTTTCCAGTCGTGCCTGCGCATCGGCAAGGTCAAGCTGACGGTCTTCAATGTCGTTCGCAGGCGCAAGCCCTTGTGTATCAAGCTGGCGAGCACGGTCCAGCTGCACTTCGGCTCGTTTGACCGCCTGCTGCAATACTCGCACCTGAGCATTGGCCTGATTAAGTCGTGATTGCAGACCGCGTGCATCAATCCGCGCGATCACATCGCCTTGCTCTACTTTGGACCCGACGACAACGTTGAGCTGATCTACAATGCCTGACAATTGCGAACCGACACGCACTTCTGCGCCAACGCGAAGACGAATGATTCCAGTTGCCAGGACGGTTGATGTAATCGAACGGGATTCCGCCTGCGTATAGCCCTCAACTGTCAGGTCTTTGGCTGAGTTGTCCGGCTGGCCGAAACCCCACCAGGCTCCACCTGCAACCGCTCCTGCGGCGACAAGGCCGGCAATGACGGTGCCTGCTTTCATTCAGATTTCTCGTAGACAAACCAGATTGCTTCTTCGATATCGGGGTTGCCGGCTTTGGTCATTGTGATGTTAAGCGTTTTGCCGTTATCACTCAGGCAGCGTGTTTCGGTTCGTTCGCTGGTTGTGCCGGCAATAGCGCCTTCCGCCGCCCATGTCGTCACCAGTGTATTGCCTGCCCATTGGGATGACGTCTCGCTCTCGGCACCCATGGCCGCTTTGTTGGGGGCTGTTCCACCGTTAAGGTCGTACGTTACCGTGCGCGTTGTTGTCATTCCTGCAAACACGTCCGTCATGGCGAATATCGCTTGATCTGCGGTTTGTGTCGCAACAATCGTTTCTTTTACGGCCTTCATCATCCCGAGATTTGCCCCGCGATCGGTGTTCAGAACCCAGGTACCGCGGAAATCGATAGGCGGGTTGCCGATGTCACCGTTGCCTTTTGTCGTTGAGTAAGGGCTGGCGCATGCCTGAGCGGGTGACACAGTGGCTGAACCTTGCGGGGATGTATCAGAAGCCGGCTCCGCACAACCGGCAATGACGAAGGGAAGCAGGGTAGCCATGAGTAACGAAGGTTTCATTGTGTTCACCGTTATTCTGAATAGTTGAGAATGAAAAATGCACCGTGACGGCCAGTCGTGTTCGTCAGTCCTTTAACAGTAATGCGAGCATTGAGTCGCGATAGACTGTTTCAAAGTCAGTGTGTGACTGATAAAGCCTTAACAAGGGGATGCCGGTTTTAGCCAGCAGCAGATAAGAAAGGGCGGCATCTCCGTTACGCAGCAATCCCGCATTTTCGATGACCTTCAGTACTTTGTTGATGGCGACACTAAAATCATCGTGCTGTTTGCGAATATGCGGGAATACGGTGGAATCGACCATGCCTGTGAGCAGCAAGGCATCGCGGTGTTGGTTCCACAGCTCAAGATACATGTCGACCAATCGCTCGGCCTTGGCTCGCGAGGTGCGAGGCATTTTCTCCGACAGAATCGTTGTCCCCGAATCAAATACGGGGATAAGTACGGCAACTGCGAGCTCGCATTTATTGGCAAAAAAACCGTAGAACGTTGCTCGCGATATTCCAACTGCATCGATCAATTCTTCAACGCTGACGTTACTGAGGCCTCGTTCTGCGAATAATCGCGCGCCGGTTTGCAACAGCCTTGCTCGTATCTCAATCCGCCGGTTGGCTACCTTGGTACTGCGGATCACGTTGCCGGTTCTGGGCTGGGTCACAGGATCATTCATGCAGAAAAAATACACGAATGTAAGAAAACATACAATAGTGTTTATTTAATACGGGTGCCCCCGGAAAAAACATTGTGCAGCTGGAATTCTGCGCTGTGTCCTGCCGGATGCGCGACCAAGTCGGCGTTTGTAATTGGCAGGCAAAAAAAAGCCGCAGCGTCTGCTGCGGCTTTTCGGCGTAATGCCTGTTCCGGCAGTCTTACTTGCTCTGACTGCGCTGGAACATACGATCGATTTTCTCGTTCGTCGCGTCACAGCAGGCCTGTGACTCGTTCGCTGCGTTCAGAGCAGCGTCGGCGGCAGCCTGGGCAGACTCAGCAGCACGCTGGGCAGCAGCAGCACTGGCAGCGCTGGACTGAGCCGCGGCGACTTCCTGTTCGAGCATGCCGACTTTTGATTCCAGAGCCGCAACACGACCGGTGCTGCTTGCGCAGCCGGTGAGTACGAGCATGGCCAGAGTGACGGCGGTGGCTTTGATTGTGTGGTTCATTGCAAATCCTCAATGGTTGATTGCATGGTTATCTAGCGGTCGCCCGGGCAGCCTGCCCACCGGCGGTTCCGCGGATAATGAAGTAAATAATGTTAAATGGCAACACGTGTAAACCCTCGCAAAGCGTTGCGGGATGCGGTTGTGGTGTGATTTTTGTGTATTTGGGGCTCGTCATCACGGGGGGTTGCGCCGGATTATTTCCTGTATATAATCACAGAACTGTTTATTCATACAGGTAAGTCATCATGTCAGAGCTCACCCCGCGCCAGTCAGAGATTCTGGGCTTTATTCGCGAGAGCATCGCAGAGTCCGGTATGCCGCCCACCCGGGCCGAGATCGCGGCCGAGCTGGGCTTCAAGTCGCCTAATGCCGCTGAGGAGCACCTGCGGGCATTACAGCGTAAAGGGGCGATTGAGCTGATTCCGGGTACGTCACGGGGTATTCAGCTTAAAGACAGTCTGAAGGAGCAGCTGCAGTTAGGCCTGCCGCTGATCGGCCGGGTGGCTGCCGGTAATCCTATTCTGGCGGAAGAAAACATCGAGGATCACGTTCGCGTTGATCCTTCCATGTTCCGCCCGGAGCCTCATTACCTGCTAAGGGTGCAGGGAATGAGCATGAAAGACGCGGGCATCCTCGATGGTGATCTGGTGGCGGTGCACCGTACCCCCGAGGTGCGCAACCGCCAGATCATCGTCGCTCGCCTTGACGATGAGGTAACGGTAAAGCGTTACCGCCAGGAGGGCCGCACCGTCTGGTTGCTGCCCGAGAATGAAGAATTTGCGCCCATTGAAGTTGACCTTGACCAGCAGCACATGGTCATCGAGGGCGTCGTTGTCGGTTTGCTGCGTAATGGAATGCCACTCAAGCACTAATTCAAATTTAAAGTCAGATAAACCATCAGACAGGAAAAGCCGTCTCCGGCAGTTACTGGGTAACCCGCATATCTGGCGGCCGGGCAGCACACCGGTTCGTCAGGGCGAATTACTGCCAACCGGTTTTTCCGCGCTTGATGGGTTGCTCGGAGGGGGCTGGCCGCCCGGTGTTCTGACCGAACTGCTACTCGAAGGTCAGGGCATCGGTGAGCTTCGCCTGCTCATGCCGGCCATCAAGGCCTTACAGCTTTCGGGCGCGCGGGGGCAAAGACGGTCGCAGTCGTGCTGGATTGCGCCGCCGTTCATCCCTTATGCCCCCGCGCTTGCCCGACACGGGCTTGATCTCACGCAATTACTGATCGTCAGTCCTGCAGCGGCGCGTGATGCGCTGTGGGCGATGGAGCAGGCCTTGCGTGCGCATACATGCGCTTTGGTGTTGTGCTGGGCTGACAAGGTCAGCCAGCAGGCAACCCGGCGCCTGCAGGTCGCAGCTGAAGCATCGGGTGCTCACGGCTTTTTACTGCGTCCGGTGCGATTTGCCCGTCAGTCATCGACTGCGGCGTTGCGCATCCGGCTCAGCGTCACGCACAAAAGCACTCAGCAAAACAGGCAGCCGGGTGACGAGCCCGGCAGCACACAGCATCTGCAGCTGGAGCTTCTGCGTAATCGCTACGGCAGGCCGGGCAGGGTGAGTCTGTCATGCTGAAGCGCCGTGCCCGCTTCGCGCAGGCGCGGTTGCCGGCGATCCTTCCCGAGGAGGTCTCTGCCGCGCCGTCTGCCGCGGGCGAGCAGGCGGATGCGCCGTGGCCGGAGCCTGCGTTAGCGCCTGATTCAAAGCTGTGGCTTTGCATTAGTTTCAAAACCTTAGATACTGAAAATAATGAGAATTTATCCAGCCGTGCTGTGGCAGCACTGGCGCGTCGTGCCTGGCGGTACACCCCGGTCGTCAGTTGTGGCGACAGTTTGCTGTTGCTGGAAATTGCGGGCAGCCTGCGTTTATTCGGCGGCCTGCAGGGGCTGCGCGAACGCTTACACGCGGATCTGTGTCCGCCGGGGTATGCCGCGGTGATGGCCTGTGCGCCGGCTCCCCGTGCGGCAGAGTGGCTGGTCAGAGCCGGTGAGTCGCGTGCATGCCACGAGGCGACATCGGCACGTCAGGCGCTGGCGGCATTACCGCTGAGCGCTACAGGCTGGCCTGAGAAAGTGCAGCGCATGCTCGGCCAGATGGGCTTGCACACACTGGGCTGTTGCCTGCGTCTGCCGCGCGATGGCTTTGCGCGCCGGGCAGGCAAACGCTGTTTGCAGCAACTGGATGAAGCGCTGGGTCGGCGCCGGCAGTTGCTGCAGTATTTTGTGCCGCCATTACGGTTCAGGCGGCGACTCGAGCTGGATGCCGAAACGCAGGATCACACGCAGCTGCAGGCGGCAGCCGAAAGCTTGTTTCTTAAGCTCGGGCGTTTTCTGCAGCGCCGTCAGGCTGTCATCGACGGGTTTGTGCTGGTGCTGGGTTATGAACTGGGTGCTCAGCAAGAGCCGCCCGTGGTGCTGCGCATGGGTACCGGCCGTCCGTGTATGCAACCGGAAGTGTTTGCCGAACTGACGGCATTGCGACTTGAGCAGTTGCAGCTGTCAGCGCCGGTGACCTGGTTACAGTTGTCGGCGCGCGCCACCGTCATGCCCCGTGAAGACAGCATGACACTGCCGGGTATCCCGGCAGCCGGTGGCGCTCAGGCTGACCCGGAGCAGCAGGCGCGCTTACTGGCGCGTTTACGCGCCCGTCTGGGTGCAACACGCGTGTATGGCATTGCCCCGGTTGCGGAGCATCGACCGGAGCGCGCCTGGCAGGCAGCGGAGTCGCCCGCGCGTTATCGCAAGAGTGACGACAAGAGTAATAACAAGATTAACGACAGCAAAAACCGTGGCAACGGGAGCCAGCGGATGCAGGCATGGGGCGCGCCGCGCCCGCTGTGGTTGCTGAGCGAACCCCGGCGCATAGCGGCGCCGCAAACCGACGGCTTGTCAGCGTGCGTGGCCGAACGTATCGAATCGGGCTGGTGGGACGGCCATGATGTGCGGCGCGACTATTACCGTGTTGTGCGCCCGGACGGCAGTTGCTGGTGGGTATACCGCGACTGCAGGGAAAAAGAACAGGATCAGGGCTGGTATCTGCACGGGCTGTTCGGGTGACGCAGGCGGACACAGAGCCTGCCGCTTACGCCGAACTTCACTGCCTTAGTTATTTCACGTTTTTACGCGGCGCATCAGCACCCGAGGAACTGGTAGAGCGGGCTGTCGCACTCGGTTACCGCGCACTGGCGTTAACGGATGAGTGCTCGGTAGCCGGTGTGGTGCGTGCCTATATGGCGGCGCGTGAGCAGGGCGGTTTGCGGCTGATCATCGGCAGTGAAATCCGTGTTGATGCTGCACCGTCGGCAGACGCTGCGGAGTCGCTGCGGCTGGTTGTACTGGCCGCCAACCGGGAAGGCTATGCCCGGCTGTGCCAGCTGCTCACGCAGGGGCGTCGGGCGGCCGCCAAGGGTAGCTACCGGCTCACCTGGGGTGATCTCGCCGGCGGTCTGCCCGGTTGCCGGGTGCTGTACCTGCCGGAACTGACCGCAAGCGAGGCGGACGCGCGCCATCTGCGCCGGCTTGAAAGCTTGTTCGGCCACCGTGTATGGCTGGCTGCCAGCCTGTTCAGGGATGGCATAACCAAAGAAAAAATAGCGGCTTACAAAAAACTTGGAGAATTAATATCAGGCCGGATTGTTGCCACCGGTGACGTGCACATGCACGTGCGCGGCCGGCGGGCTCTGCAGGATACGGTGACCGCCATCAGGCTCGGCTGCACCGTGGCGGAAGCCGGTCTTGCTCTGCAGGCCAGCGGCGAGCGTTACCTGCGCCCGCTGACCGAATTGCAGTCGTTGTATCCCCCGGAATGGCTGGCGGCCAGTAGCCGGCTGGCCGACGAGCTGCCGTTTACGCTGGCCGAACTCGATTACCAGTATCCCTGCGAACTGGTCCCGCATGAACTGACGCCAACGGAATGGCTGCGCCGGCTCACGGAGCAGGGCATGCAGTGGCGCTGGCCTGAGGGAGTATCGGCAGAGGTTCGCAGGCAGATCAATTACGAGCTGAACCTCATTGCCGAATTGAGCTACGAGGGGTATTTCCTCACCGTGCATGACGTCGTTCGCTTTGCCCGTGACCGGGGCATTCTCTGTCAGGGCAGAGGCTCAGCGGCAAATTCCGCCGTCTGCTATTGCCTGGGGATCACCGAGGTAGATCCGGCGCGTACCCGCATGCTGTTCGAGCGTTTTATTTCGAAGGAGCGCGATGAGCCGCCTGACATCGATGTCGACTTTGAACACGAACGTCGTGAAGAGGTGATCCAGTACATCTATGGCAAGTACGGGCGCACCCGCGCCGCGCTCACCGCGACGGTGATCAGTTACCGCCCGCGCAGTGCCCTCAGGGATGTCGGCAAGGCACTCGGTATTGCGCAGGAGCAAACCGACAAACTCGCTAAGGCGATGCGCTGGAGCGGCAGCCGGATTGACCGTGACCGGGTCGTTGCGACGGGCTGCGACCCGGATGACCCGCAGATACGGCGTTTGCTGATACTGGCAACCCAGTTGCTCGGCGCGCCCCGGCATCTGTCACAACATGTCGGCGGCTTTCTGATTTCCGAGCAGCCGTTGCACGAGCTCGTGCCCGTCGAAAATGCAGCGATGCCCGATCGCACCGTTATTCAGTGGGACAAGAACGACCTCGATGACCTGAATCTGTTGAAAATCGACGTGCTGGCACTCGGTATGTTGTCGGCTCTCCGGCGCAGTTTCGATCTGATCCGCAGTTACTACGGTCGTGAACTGAGCATGGCCGCCGTACCGGCTGAAGACCCGCTGGTTTATGAGATGGTCAGTCGCGGCGACACCGTGGGCGTGTTCCAGATCGAGTCACGGGCACAGATGGCCATGCTGCCGCGCCTGCGGCCGGCCTGCTTTTATGACCTTGTGATCGAAGTGGCGATCATTCGCCCGGGTCCGATACAGGGGGACATGGTGCATCCCTACCTGCGCCGGCGTAACGGTAAGGAGCCGGTGACGTACCCGAGTGAAGCTGTGCGTGAGGTGCTGAAGCGCACGCTGGGCGTGCCGATTTTTCAGGAACAGGTGATGAAGCTGGCGATGGTGGCCGCCGGTTTTTCGGCCGGGGAGGCGGACAGCCTGCGTCGTGCCATGGCGGCGTGGCGCCGGCGCGGCGATCTTGAGCCGTTTGAGCAGCGCCTCATCGACGG
>JABDLC010000010.1 GCA_013001905.1 Gammaproteobacteria bacterium
GCACAAGTGAGTGCAGCGTTGCCGGCAGAGCACGTGACTCATTAAGGGCCGGAATGATTATCGATACTCGAATCATAATTCGTGCAAATCTGTACACTAAAACCGCCCGGCGTCAGACACATGAGCACGCTGAGCCGTCAACACATTATGCGCCATAACTGTTGAGACAATGGAGCCTTACGGTAATTCCGTACTTACCTTAGCTCTGGGTTTTTGCTAGATTGCAGTATGGGGAAAACAGGGGATACACAGACAGGGGCCGCAGATATTGAAGCGAAAAATCTGGTCGAGGCGCTGGAAAAAAACCGCCAGCTTTGCACCGTGCTGGAGAAGTGCTTCGATCTGCTGAACGGCGACATCACCGACGAGGCCTGGCTGACCGAACTGGCCGATCTCGCTACCTGTCACACCGTACAGTGCATCTGGTGGCGCGCACATCTGCCCGAAACCTATTCAATGAGCGCCTGCGGCAACCCCGAAAACGATGCGCGCGAGTGGGTCGATTATCTGGAACCCGCGCTGGCCGCCGCAAAACCCGGCGAGGTGCGGCTGATTGAAGGCCTGACAGACGACAACCGTATGCTGAGCCCGGACCGGATGGTGTACTGCCTCGACCACTCCCCTGTCAGGGTTGTGTTCATTTTTAGTCAGCACAAACACAAAAAACACTGGGATGACGCTGATAAACAGCACCTTCTCCGGGTAATGCGCATCATCGATAAGCCGGTTCGCACGCAGCGCACGCTGTCTTTTTATGCCGACATTCAGGATCTGAGCAACAAGTTCATGGATGAAATGCCGCGCGCACTGATGGTGTTAACACCGGACGGCGACATCATTTCAACCAATCGATTGGCGAAACAACTGATCGAGAAAGGCGACCTGATGAGAGTCAGGAGCAACAAGCTCAACCTGAATGACCCGGTGAAGCATCACGAATTTGCTGAACAGCTAAACAAGGTGCTGCATTTACCGAAAGACGATATTGAGAATTACGTCTGGCATCGTAACCTCAGCGATTCAACGAAGCCCGGTAGCGTGATGCTGGCGATGCTGTGCCTGCCGTTCGACAACTGGAACCTGACCAGCTCAGCGCGCGACCGGGTGATCGTGATGGTGCTGCAAATCATGGGCAAGCTGGAGGTGCCCGATGTCGCACAACTGGGTGAGTTCTACAAACTTACCCGTTCGCAATGCAATGTGGTGGCACAGCTGATGGAAGGCAATTCGCTGGAAACGGCGGCAGAAAACCTCCACGTCAGCATCAACACTGTGCGCACCCATCTGCGTGCAATCTACTCAAAACTCGAAGTCGATAACAAGACGCAGCTACTGCAGCGCATATCCGGCACCATTACCGGGCCCAAAGAGCTCTGACAGGCCTCATTCGGGAATGCAGGCCGGCGTCGCTGGCCCTATAATCGCCCGCCATGAAACTGACCGAACGCCAGAAGAAACATTTGCGGGGCCTCGCTCATTCGCTTAAGCCAGTCATTAGCCTGGGCGACAAAGGCGTGACAGACAGCTTCTTACAGGAGCTAAATTCGACGCTTGAGCATCATGAATTGATTAAGGTCAAAGTCAAAACAGGTGACAGGGATTCCCGCGATACCATCATCGACGAACTGACTCAGCAGCTATCGGCGGCACTGATCAGCCGCGTCGGCAATGTTGCGACCCTGTACAGGCCGCGGAAACGCAAACCGGGCATAGTGCTGCCGGCGTAACGCGCGGCACACACCGGGGTTCAGATGTAGTGAACCTCGAGAATCTCGAATTCTTTGCGGCCGCCCGGCGTCTGCACTTCGACCTCATCACTTTCGCGCTTGCCAATTATTGCGCGGGCGATCGGCGAGGCGACGGACAACATGCCTTGCGTAATATCGGCCTCATCTTCACCAACAATCCGATAGCGGGTTTCTTCCTCGGATTCGATGTCCAACAAAACAACGGTTGCGCCAAAAATAACCTTGTCAGATTTGGGCAGCGCTGTAACGTCAATAATCTGAGCGTTCGAGAGCTTTGCCTCGATATCCCGAACTCGGGCCTCCGATAAACCCTGCTCTTCTTTAGCCGCGTGGTATTCGGCGTTTTCTTTGAGGTCGCCGTGAGCCCGCGCTTCAGCAATCGCCTTGGTAATACGCGGTCGCGCAACGTTTTTGAGGTGTTTCAGCTCATCACGCAGCGCATCGGCACCTTCGATGGTTATCGGCACCTTGCTCATGCAGCTGCTTCCTCGTGCAGATCCTGCAGTTTGTTGACTTCGCTATGCTCAAGGTAATCAAGCGCTGTGCAGGTTGCTTTCGCTGCAGCCATGGTTGTGTAGTAGGTCACCTTGTTCACGACGGCAGCGGCACGAATGCCACGCGATTCGCGAATGGCCCGCTTGCCTTCGGTCGTGTTGATGATCAGCGAGACTTCCTCGCTCTTGATCATATCGACGATGTGGGGCCGCCCTTCCCTGACCTTGTTAATCCGGCGACATTGCACGCCGTTTTTCGCGAGGTGCATGGCCGTCCCGTCTGTCGCGACAATCCGGAAACCGCGACTGATCAGGTCTTTTGACAACTGCACGGCCTCTGCCTTATCGCGGTCGCGCACAGAGATAAACGCGGTGCCAATTTTCGGCAACGTCACGCCGGACGCGAGTTGCGCCTTCGCATAGGCCTCGCCGAATGAACGACCCGTGCCCATCACCTCACCGGTGGATTTCATTTCCGGCCCGAGTATGGGGTCGGCCTCCGGGAACTTACCAAACGGGAACACTGATTCCTTCACCGAGTAATACGGAGGAATCACCTCGCTGGTAAAGTTCTGCTCTTTAAGACTGATGCCGGCCATGGCTTTCGCAGCTATTTTTGCCAGCGGCTGGCCGATAGCTTTCGAGACAAAGGGCACGGTGCGGGAGGCACGCGGGTTAACCTCGAGCAAATAGATCACGCCGTTTTGTATCGCGAACTGTGTGTTCATGATGCCGACCACCTTCAATGCCCGCGCCATGTCCTTCACCTGCTGGCAGAGCTCGTCGATCGTTTCTTTCGCCAGTGTAATCGGTGGCAGGGAACACCCGGAGTCACCGGAATGGACGCCCGCCTGCTCGATATGCTCCATGACGCCGCCAATGACGACGTCGGTGCCGTCAGAAATACAGTCGACATCGACCTCGACTGCGAGATCTAGGAAGCGGTCCAGCAACACCGGGCTATCGTTAGAGACCTGCACGGCTTCATCCATATAGGTGCGCAAATCGCGTTCATTGTGAACGATTTCCATGGCGCGACCGCCGAGTACATATGAGGGCCGGACAACCAGCGGATAACCGACTTCGGTCGCGATGTTGACGGCCTCATCAATATTACGCGCCGTGCCGTTCGGCGGCTGCTTGAGCTTCAGCTCTTCGACCAGATGCTGGAATCGCTCACGGTCTTCCGCGAGGTCAATTGAGTCCGGCGACGTACCGATGATCGGTGCCCCCGCAGCTTCCAGCCCGCGTGCCAGTTTTAACGGTGTCTGCCCGCCATACTGAACAATGACGCCCACCGGTTTTTCCACATCGATAATGGCCATCACGTCCTCATGCGTCAGCGGCTCAAAATACAGCCTGTCCGACGTATCAAAGTCTGTGGACACCGTTTCGGGATTGCAGTTGACCATGATGGTTTCGAAGCCGGCTTCGCGCAGTGCTTTCGCGGCATGCACACAACAATAATCGAACTCGATACCCTGGCCGATGCGATTCGGGCCGCCGCCCAGAATCATGATCTTTTTTCTGTCGCTCGGGTCTGCCTCGCACTCTTCGTCATAGGTTGAGTACATGTAGGCAGTCGTGGTGGCGAATTCCGCGGCGCAGGTATCCACTCTCTTGAACACCGGTGTCACGCCCTGTTCCAACCGGCGATTGCGCACCACTGACTCTTTAATTCCCAGCAACGTCGCCAGGCGGGAGTCTGCGAAACCCTTGCGCTTCAGGCGGCGCAACGAATCACCGTCGAGAGCATCGATGCCTTGTTGCTGCACCTGCGCCTCCGTGTCGATGATGTCTTTGATCTGCGCCAGAAACCATGGATCGATCGCCGTGATTTCGTAAGCCTCTTCCAGGCTCATACCGTCGCGGAATGCATCACCCAGGTACAACAGGCGCTCGGAGCCAGCATGACGAATTTCCTCAATAATCTGATCGCGTTGTTCATCCGTTTCAATCGAGTCGAACATCGGCACCAAACCGTCGATGCCGGTTTCCAGTCCACGCAGCGCTTTCTGCAGTGACTCCTGCTGATTGCGCCCGATCGCCATGACCTCGCCGACCGATTTCATCTGCGTGGTCAGCCTGTCATTGGCACCCGGAAACTTTTCGAAGGTAAAACGCGGTATTTTGGTGACCACGTAATCAATCGACGGCTCGAATGATGCCGGCGTTGCACCGCCGGTGATCTCGTTGCGCAATTCGTCGAGCGTGTAGCCGACTGCCAGCTTGGCCGCGACTTTGGCAATCGGGAAACCGGTCGCTTTCGACGCGAGCGCCGATGACCTTGAAACACGCGGGTTCATTTCGATTACGATCAATCGACCGTCGACCGGGTTAACCGAGAACTGCACATTAGAGCCCCCGGTTTCGACACCGATACGACGCAGGATCGCAATTGATGCGTTGCGCATGACCTGATACTCACGATCAGTCAGCGTTTGTGCCGGCGCTACCGTAATGGAATCACCCGTATGGATACCCATCGGGTCCAGATTCTCGATCGAACAGATAATGATGGCGTTGTCGTTCTGATCGCGCACCACCTCCATCTCGTATTCTTTCCAGCCCAGCATCGATTCCTCGAGCAAGACCTCCGTTGTCGGCGACAAATCCAGGCCGCGCTCGACGATCTCCTCGAACTCTTCCATGTTGTATGCGATACCGCCGCCGGAGCCGCCCATCGTGAACGATGGCCGGATAATCGTCGGGAAGCCGATGTCCTTCTGGATCTCGTAAGCATCTTCCATGCTGTGAGCGACCGCTGCGCGCGCAGATTCAAGACCAATGTCATCCATTGCAGCCTTGAATTTTTCGCGGTCTTCCGCCGTTTCGATGGCTTCTTCTTTGGCGCCGATCAGCTCGACGTCATACTTCTCAAGCACACCCTCGCGCGCCAGATCCAACGCACAGTTGAGGCCGGTTTGTCCGCCCATGGTCGGCAGCAACACATCGGGCCGTTCCTTTTCGATGATGCGCTCGACGGCTTTCCAGTGCACCGGCTCGATATAAATCGCATCAGCCATTTCCGGATCGGTCATGATCGTGGCCGGGTTGGAGTTCACCAGAATCACCCGGTAGCCCTCCTCGCGCAGCGCTTTGCATGCCTGCGCCCCCGAATAGTCAAACTCGCAGGCCTGGCCGATCACAATGGGACCGGCGCCGATAATCATGACGCTTTCGATATCAGTACGTTTTGGCATAAAGCTTCTTTACGATGCGGCCGAACGAGCGCCGGTGGTCGAGTTACGGTGAGCGCGCATCATTTCAACGAAGCGCGCAAAAATTGGTCGCAGATCATGCGGCCCCGGGCTGGCTTCCGGATGCCCCTGAAAGCCCATCGCCGGACAGTCGGTACGCTCCACTCCCTGCAACGAATCGTCAAATAACGAACGATGAGTGGGCCGCAAATTGTCGGGTAATGATTCTTCATCCACCGCGAAGCCGTGGTTCTGACTGGTGATCGCGACGGTTTTGTCATCCAGATCAATCACCGGATGGTTGGCGCCGTGATGACCAAATTTCATCTTCATCGTCTTCGCACCGCTGGCAAGCGCCAGAATCTGATGCCCGAGACAGATGCCGAAAACCGGCACGCCAGCGGCAATGATCTCCTGCGTGGCCCTGATCGCGTATTCACAGGGCTCCGGATCACCGGGGCCGTTGGACAGGAATACGCCGTCAGGCGCCATTGCCAGAACGTCCTCTGAGGGTGTTTGCGCGGGCACTACCGTTACCCGGCAGTTTTGATCGACAAAGAGCTTCAGAATATTGCGCTTCACACCGAAGTCATACGCGACGACATGGTTGGTGGTAATGCGCTTGCCGGGCGACCCTTCATCGTTGGGCCAGCCGGAGCCCATGCTCCACTGATAGGTCTCGTCGGTGCTAACGATGCGCGCCAGATCCATTCCCGACAAACCAGGGAATTTTTGTGCATGGTTGACGGCTTCGTCGACAGCCGCCTCGCCCGTGATGATACAACCTGACTGCGCGCCCTTCTCTCTGAGTATGCGCGTCAGTTTACGGGTGTCGATTTCAGCGATCGCCGGTATACCGCCGCGCTTCAGGAAATCAGTAAAGGGCAGCTCGTTGCGCCAGTTGCTTTCCAAGAGCGGCAAATCCCGGATCACCAGTCCTGCTGCAAAAATCTGGCGACTCTCGTAGTCCTCGCTGTTGGTGCCGGTGTTGCCAATATGGGGGTAGGTCAGTGTCACGATCTGACGAGCGTAGGACGGGTCAGTAAGAATTTCCTGATAGCCCGTCATGGCAGTATTAAAAACGACTTCACCGATCGTTCTGCCGTCGGCACCGATTGATATGCCGCGAAAAATTGTGCCGTCCTCAAGGGCCAGCAATGCAGGTTCTGTCACAGACGATTCCTCAGCAGTTGTGCGTGGCCCGCATACAAATAACGGAAGGGTCCGGTCCGGATCGCCTTCCGCTACATTATTCTTGCTTGGGACCGGAACTATTGTAGCCAAGCGCCCCGAAAAATAAAGGTTTTCGTGCTACTCGAAGCCCAACACGTCCCGCATACTGTAAAGCCCGGCCGGTTTGTTGACCAGCCAGGCGGCAGCACGCAGCGCGCCGCTCGCGAACAGCTCCCGGTCAACAGCGTGATGCGTCAGCTCCACCGTCTCGGTGTCGGACACAAAAGCCACGGTGTGATCACCCACGATATTGCCTGCCCGAATCGCGTGGATGCCTATAGCGCCCTTGGGCCGCTCGCCCGTATGGCCACTGCGACCCAGCACCTGCACGTCGGCCAGATTCTGGCCCCGTGCGTCCGCCACGGCCTCACCCAGTTGCAGCGCCGTGCCCGAGGGCGCATCCAGTTTGTAACGATGATGGGCCTCGGTAATCTCAACGTCCCAGTCGCCATCCAGATAGCTCGCAGCCTGACGGGCAAGCTCTGTAAATACATTCACACCAACACTCAGGTTTCTCCCATAAAGTATTGATATTGAATCACTTGCGTGGCTTAACATGCCGACATGGTCGGCGCTGAGGCCGGTCGTGCCCATAACCAGCGCACACCCGGTCGCCTGCGCCGCTGCAAGATTGCCGGGCACGGCCGCCGGGAGCGTGAAGTCAATGGCGACGTCGGCGTTGACGAGCGCATCCTCCGCGTCACCCGAAATCGGGATGCCCAGTGAGCCCAGCCCGGCGAGCTCCCCAACGTCCTGGCCCACCGTCTCGTGGCCCGGCTCGGTGCAGGCGGCGACAATTTCAGCATCGGACGATGCGGACACAACCCGGGTAACGGCGCGGCCCATGCGGCCATTCGCGCCGAATACTGCGACCTTAAGCATGTAAGAACTCCCTGAGTCGTGATGACGATTAGGTAATGATTATTTTCAGGGGCGTAGTTTACTGTAACGCGCCGTTGGTACCTATGGTCTATACCAGAAACGGCCCGCTGATCTCGAAAGTCACGCCGATGAGCCGGCCCTGCGCCTGAAAATCAGCCAACGTGCCGCGTTGCGAACTGAAATACAGCCGGGTGCCACTCGGATCAAACGCAGGCCCTGTGAGCTCACCGGGCAAATTGCCAATGGAGTGCCCCGTCAGCTGCAACAGCGGCAACAGCTCACCCCCGGGTGTCAGCACCTGTATCTGGTTGTCATCGGAATCTTCCGCCACCAGCACATCGCCGCCGTCCGATACGGTGATGTTGTCGATGCCGTTCAGCGAGGTGTCGGCAGGGTACAAATCCGTACGGTTGTAGATCTGCGTAATCGGACCGTCGCCTGAGGCGCCCGGCGTAAATGCCCAGACGATCGTATCGGTGGTGGTTGTAAAGTAGACAACCCCGCCCTGAAACCAGCAGCCCTCACCGCGTTGAAATATCGATGCGCCGGCGGCCTGCGCCTGAACCCGGGTAGACTGAACAGCCGCACTCGGATCCGGCACATCGACCCAGCTAACGCTGCCCTCCAGTGCCCGGTTGCCGCTATCCACCATATCGACGACGGCCGCCTGCAACTGCCCGCTGCTCAGATCACCCGACACCGCCGGGATAAACCGGTAGAAACATCCGTCCGTGCGATCCTCCGTGAGATACACAATGCCCGTGTCCGGATCAACAGCCGCCGCCTCGTGCGAAAAAATACCCAGCGCATCACGGCGCACCGCCGGCTGCTGGCCACGCTCCAGCGGGAATGTCTCCCATACCGCACCCTGACTGAACTCTTCACACGATAACCAGGTGCCCCAGGGTGTCGGGCCGCCGGCGCAGTTGCGGGTTGTACCGGTTAACAGCGAATAAGCGTCAACCACATCGCCGTCGGCCGAAAACTCAACGGCTCCCACACCACCCGTGCCGGATGGCTCTTCGCTGTTGGACGCGTATATCCAACCACCGTCAGGCAGTGCAAACGTTGCGCCGCCATCCGGCAGCCCATGCCACGGATACACAGACGACGCCACAGGAGTTTCGCCCGTGCGGGCAATAACACGACTACTGAAACCTTCAGGCAGCAGCAGGCCGTTACTGTCAGGAACTACCGACAACGGCCCGACATTGGCGATGTTACTGACCGGTGTTGGCGCCGGGTTGTTGTCGGAATGACACGCCGACACCAGAGGTCCGGCAGACAGCGCAACACAACCCTGAAGGCCGGCACGCAGAATCTGCCGACGGCTGAGTGCTTCGTGAGATTTGATCATGCGTACCATTCTGGCGGCCGACGACCGAAAATGCCAGCCGTGGCGGGGGCTCCGCACACGGCAGCGATCAGATACCGATGCCGTCGAAAAAGCTCTTTACGCTGTCACGCCAGGAGCGCGCTTTCGGGCTGTGGCGGTCTCCGCCGACGTCAATTGAGGTCTGAAACTTCTCCAGCAAATCCTGCTGCTCTTTGGTCAAATCGCGTGGCGTTTCGACTTCAACGCGGCAATACAGATCCCCGGGCCCGCCGCCGCGGACCGGCTTGACACCTTTGCCACGCAGCCGAAACACCTTGCCCGACTGCGTGCCGGGTGGGATTTTAAGGCTTACTTCGCCGCCCAGTGTCGGTACTTTGACTTCGCCGCCAAGCGCGGCGGCCGTGAATGCCAGCGGAACCTTGCAGGACAAATCCGCGCCTTCGCGCTGGAACACCGCGTGCGGTAATACCCGCACTTCAACATAGAGATCTCCGGGCGGCCCGCCCGCCTGCCCGGCTTCACCCTCGCCGGAGAGCCGGATGCGATCACCGGTATCGACACCTTCAGGCACCTTGACTGACAGCGTGCGCGACTGCTGCACGCGCCCCTGCCCGTTACAGTCCTTACAGGGATCTTCAACGATGCGGCCTTCGCCGCGACAATCGGGGCAGGTTTGCTGGACTGCAAACACGCCACCCTGCCGCCGTATCTGGCCCACACCGCCGCAGGTGCCGCAGGTTTTTTTATCGGTGCCGGGTTTGGCGCCGTCACCATGGCAGGTGGAGCATTCCTTGAGGCTCTGGAAGTTGATTTCCGCCTCGTGGCCAAGCACAGCCTCTTCAAGCGTCAGCGCCAACTCGTAGCGCAAATCTGCACCACGGTAAGGCCCGCCCTGCCGTTGCCGGCCACCGCCGAAAATATCGCCGAATACGTCGCCGAAAATATCGCCGAAGCCCTGCGCGCCCTGACCGCCCATGCCACCCATGCCGCCCATGCCACTCTGGTCGACTCCGGCGTGGCCGTATTGATCGTAGGCAGCACGCTTCTGCGGGTCCGACAGTACTTCGTAGGCCTCTTTAGCCTCTTTGAATTTGACTTCAGACTCGCTGTCATCGGGATTGCGATCCGGATGATGCTTCATGGCAAGACGCCGATAAGCTTTCTTAAGCTCATCGGCGCTCGCTCCCTTGGCGACGCCAAGGACTTCGTAGAAGTCGCGCTTAGACATTACTTCTTATCGTCGTCCTTAACTTCCTCGAACTCCGCATCGACCACGCCGTCATCTGCTTCGGCCGCATTGTCACCACCCGCCGCAGCCTCGTCCGCAGCGGCCTGTTCATAGGCCTTCTGGGCCAGCGATGCAGAAGCCTCAGCCAATGCCTGGCTCTTGGTCTCGATCGTGTCCTTGTCTTCACCCGCCAGTGCATCCTTGAGATCGGATACAGCCGCTTCAATTTTCGCGCGCTCTTCCGGCTCAACTTTTTCACCGAGATCTGCAAGCGATTTCTCAGTGGCATGCATCATCGCTTCGGACTGGTTCTTGATGTCGACGAGCTCGCGGAACTTCTGGTCCTCTTCCGCGTGTGCTTCTGCGTCCTGAACCATGCGATCGATCTCATCATCAGACAATCCGCTGGATGCCTTAATGACGATCTTCTGCTCTTTACCCGTTGCCTTGTCCTGCGCGGAGACGTTCAGAATACCGTTCGCGTCGATATCGAAGGTCACCTCAATTTGCGGCATACCGCGCGGTGACGGCGGAATATCAGACAAGTCAAAACGGCCCAGCGACTTGTTGTCGACCGAACGCTCGCGCTCACCCTGCAGCACGTGAATCGTCACAGCCGTCTGGTTGTCATCTGCGGTTGAAAACACCTGATTCGCTTTCGTGGGAATCGTCGTGTTCTTATCGATCAGCTTGGTCATGACACCACCCAGCGTCTCGATACCGAGCGACAACGGCGTCACGTCAAGCAGCAGGATGTCCTTAACGTCACCCGCCAGCACACCGCCCTGAATCGCTGCGCCAATCGCAACCGCTTCATCCGGGTTCACGTCACGGCGCGGCTCCTGACCGAAGTAATTCTGCACGGCCTCGCCCACTTTCGGCATACGCGTCTGACCGCCGACAAGAATGACGTCGTCGATATCACCGACCTTCAGGCCTGCATCCGCAACCGCTGTCTTACAGGGCCCGATGGTGCGCTCCACCAGATCACCGACCAGCGACTCCAGCTTGGCTCGCGTCAGCTTGATGTTCAGGTGCTTGGGACCAGAGGCATCCGCCGTGATATACGGCAGATTGACTTCCGTCTGCTGCGCCGACGACAACTCGATCTTGGCCTTCTCAGCAGATTCTTTCAGGCGCTGCATGGCCAACGGGTCATTCTTGATATCGACACCGCTTTCTTTTTGGAACTCGGTGGCGAGGTAGTCAATGATGCGCAGATCAAAGTCTTCACCGCCGAGGAACGTATCGCCATTGGTCGCAAGCACTTCGAACTGATGCTCGCCATCAATTTCAGCAATCTCAATGATGGAGATGTCGAAGGTACCGCCACCCAGGTCATACACTGCGATCTTGCGATCGCCGCGCTTCTTGTCCATGCCGTAGGCAAGTGCCGCAGCCGTCGGCTCATTAATAATGCGCTTGACGTCCAGACCGGCGATTTTGCCGGCATCCTTGGTGGCCTGACGCTGTGAGTCATTAAAGTACGCAGGCACGGTAATCACCGCCTCGGTGACCTCTTCACCCAGGTAATCTTCAGCGGTTTGCTTCATTTTCATGAGCACGCGCGCAGACACTTCAGGCGGCGCCATCTTGTTGCCGTTTGCCTCAACCCACGCATCACCGTTGTCCGCCTTGACGATCTTGTACGGCACCATGTCGATGTCTTTCTGCACAATCTCGCTGTCGAAGCGGCGGCCAATCAGTCGCTTCACTGCAAACAGTGTGTTTTCCGGGTTGGTAACGGCCTGGCGCTTGGCCGGCTGGCCGACCAGCACCTCGTCGTCTTTGGTGAACGCGACCACCGACGGTGTCGTGCGATCGCCTTCCGCGTTTTCGAGTACCTTCGCGGTCTCGCCGTCCATGACGGCGACACAGGAATTCGTGGTACCCAGGTCTATTCCGATTACTCTGCCCATTTCGTTCTCCGGGGTAGGTATTAAGTCTGTCGATGGCCCTAAAGATGGGGGCCGATTTCAGGGTTTCAAGTCAGCGGAAGGCTTTTATCGCCCTGCCTGATGCCGCTGCTCAGGGCTCTTTAGCCACGATCACCCGCGCAGGGCGCAATAAACGGCCTTTGAGCTGATATCCGCGCTGCACCACCGTCAGCACGGTGTTCGGCTCCGCGGTCTCGGAAGGCTGCATGGTCATGGCCTCATGCAGTTCGGGATCGAACGGCTCACCCTCGGGGAAAATTTCCGTGACGCCGTAATTCTCCATTGCTTTCTGCAATTGTTTCAGTGTGTTACGGCCACCTTCTATCAAGCTTTCTGCGGGCGCATCAGTGCCGGTGGCCAGCGCCATTTCCAGGCTGTCGGCAACCGTCAGCAATTCAGTGGCGAGCCCCTCAACCCCGTAATTGCGGGCCTTTTCAAGCTCGCGCGCGTTGCGCTTACGGACGTTTTCCAACTCCGCCACAATTCTGAGGTACTTGTTCCAGTTTTCCTCAGCCTCAGCACGGGCGAGGGTCAGCGCGTCCTCCGGCGCCTCGCCGTCTTGCTGTTCCGGGCCGTCGGCTGCCGCAACCGCGTCGGCCAACTCATCTTCCGGTAACACGGCGGTTTCAACGTGTTCCTGCGGGTCAGCCCCGTTGCCGTCGTCATCCGTCACGTCGATTCTGGTCTGCTTACGATCGTCGTTCTCACTGGTCATGATTTGTTCCGAATTTTCACGCAAAACAGCCCGTCGCGGGGCCAACACTGCCCGCACGGACACGCTCACTCATCTATATAAGGCCACCCGGGCGGAATACAAGCCCTGCGCCGCAATTCTGCCAGTTTTTGAGACCCGGTTCTGCTGGGCCTACTTCTGTGCGCCGTTGAGCGCCGCGCCAAGCAGCTTCGCCGTAACATCGACGATCGGAATAACCCGCTCATAGGCCATCCGGGTGGGCCCGATAACGCCCAATACGCCCACCACATCGTCATCCACTTTGTAAGGGGCCGTCACCACGCTGCAATTGTCGAGCATTTCAAAACCTGACTCTTCGCCAATAAAGATCTGGACGCCGTCTGCCGCAATACTGCGGTCGAGCAGGCCGAGTAATTCACGCTGCTGACTGAAGGCCTCAAAGAGCTGGCGCAATCGGTCTATATCCGACAACTCGTCGTAGTTCATCAGCTTGGTTTCACCCTTCATGACGAAACCCGCACTGCTGTCGCTATCCAGCGCACGCTGCGCGAAGGTCACCGTGTCGATCATGAGCTGATTCATGGTCTGCTGAGTCTCTTCAAGCTCTTCCAGCACCAGACGGCGAATCTCACTGATCTCTTTTCCGGCGAAATTGTCGTTCAGGTAATTTGCGGCACGCTGCAACTCGTCCTGACTGAAATCACGCTCCATATTCAGAATGCGGTTCTGCACTTCTGACTCGCTATTCACCAGAATTGTCAGCACCCGGCGATCTGAGATGGGCAGAAATTCAATCTGCCTGAGCGTGACATGTGCTTGCTTCGGCAATGTCACCAGACCGGCCATGCTGGTCAGCGTCGACAGCGCGGTCGACGCGGTCTCTGCGACCGACCGCCGGTCATGCTGAAAGTCGTCGCTTAACTGAGTGCGCAGCTCCTGCATGGCCTGCTGATCCAGCGGCGCAAACTTGACGAGCGTATCCACAAAAAACCGGTAACCCTTGGGCGTCGGCACGCGGCCTGCGGAGGTATGCGGTGACGCGATAAAACCCAGCTCCTCGAGATCCGACATGACGTTGCGGATCGTTGCCGGGCTGAGACTCAACCCGCTCGCTTTCGACAAGGTGCGCGAGCCGATGGGTTGGCCGTCGCGGATAAACTGCTGGACGAGCGTGCGCAGAACGATCTGGGCGCGCTCATCAGGCCGTTTAGTGTCCTTATCGGTGGTCATAGACGTAATTCTACAGGTTATGATGTGCGGATGAATCGCCCCTTTAACAACATCGTCATCATGGGCAATCCGGCGGATGCCGCCGCCGTGGAAACGGTCACTGCCGCTGTCGAACATCTGAGCGCGCGCAATTTACACACCGTCGTGTCGGAACAATTGCCGGCGCCGGCGAGCCCCGCTCTGCATGCTGAAGTCAGCGATGCGGAGTTGCCTGCAGGCGCGGACCTGGTTATCGCCGTGGGCGGCGACGGCACGATGCTGTACGCCGCGCGGCATGCGGCCGTGCACAACGTGCCGGTACTCGGCATTAACCGCGGGCGGCTGGGCTTTCTGGCCGACATCATGCCCGACGATATTGCAGCCAGCGTCGATGCTGTCCTCAACGGCGATTTTCATGAGGAAAACCGGATGCTGCTCGACGCCGCCATCATGCGGCAGGGCAAGGTTATTCACAGCGGCATCGCGCTCAACGACATCGTGATCAAGCGTTGCGAAACGGCCCGCATGCTGGAGTACCGGACCGCAGTCGATGGCAATTACGTGAATACCCATGGCGGAGACGGGTTTATTGCAGCCACACCGACCGGTTCAACTGCCTACGCACTGAGCGTGGGCGGCCCGATCATGGAACCGCACCTGAATGCGATCGTGCTGGCTCCGATTTGCCCGCACACGCTGGCCGACCGTCCGATCGTGATCAGCGGCAGCAGTGTTACTGAAGTGCAGCTGGTCGAAAATCACGGCACTGAAGCGGATGTAAGTGGCGATGGCGAGCGCATCGGCCCGATGTCTGCCGGCGATACGCTGCGTATCACTGCCGGCGAACAAACCGTCACGCTGATACACCCGCCGGGCTACGACTACTACGAAGTATTACGCAACAAACTTTACTGGGGCCGCGACAAACGCGACCGCCGTTAAGGAGCCGCTTTGCCCGTTCATGCTTAGTCACCTGCTTATTCGCAATCTGGCCGTCGTCGACGAGGTTGAGGTCGAGCCCGGTGCCGGACTCACCGTGCTGACCGGCGAAACCGGTGCAGGCAAATCAATACTGATCGACGCGTTGTCGCTGGCGCTGGGCGAACGCGCGGATTCAGAGGCCGTCCGTCATGGCGCTGAACGCGCTGAAGTCAGCGCCGAATTCGACATTGCGGCGGATACGCCGGCGGCCGACTGGCTGAAAGCGCATGACCTTGATAGTGGCGACAGCTGCCTCCTGCGCCGGGTGGTCACCGCCGAGGGCCGCTCGCGCGGCTATATCAACGGTAATCCGGCACCCATGCAAACGCTGCGGGCTTTGGGCGAACTGCTGGTTGATATCTGCGGCCAACAAGCCCATCAGTCACTTGGCAAAGCCGACACACAGCGACGCATCCTTGACCAGCACGGCGGCCTGCAGAAACAGGCCAACCACGTTCGTGAAGCCTGGCAGGCCTGGCAAACACTGCGCGATGAGTACGCTGAACTGGACGCTGCTCGCGCGGATCAGCATGCCCGGCTGGAGTTGCTGAGTTTTCAGGTTGAGGAGCTGCTGGCGCTTGATGCGCAACCCGGTGAACTCGCCGAACTTGATAGCGCGCAGCGACGTGCGGCCAATGCCTCGCGCCTGATCACGGGCGCGGGGGATGCACTGCAGGCGCTGTACGAAAACACCGAGACACCGCCGGCAAGCGATATCGTTAGCAAAACGGCAGTGCTGCTCAATGAATTATCAGAAGCCGACCCCGTGCTTGGAGAAACCGCACGAATTCTCCAGGAAGCCGAGATCCAGATTACCGAAGCGGCGGATAACCTGCGGCAGTACCTCGCCGGCGATCACGATTCGGACCTCGATTTGCAGGCCCTGGAAGCGCGTCTCGCGGCAATGCACGACCTCGCGCGTAAACACCGCGTTGACGCTGCCGAATTACCTGAACTGACCGAACGGTTGCAGCAGGAGCTGGATCGAATCGAAAACGCCGACGGCACCTTGGCCGAGCTTGAGACAAAAGTCGCAGCGGCCGCCAAGCACCTCGCAACCGTCAGCAACAAACTCAGCAAAGCGCGAGCGAAAGCCGCCGGGGAGCTGAGCGCAACGATCAGCAGCAACATTCAGCAACTGGGCATGCCCGACGGCGAATTTTCCATCGCACTGACTCCACTCGATACACCGGGCGCTCACGGCGCCGAACGGGTTGAATTCAGGGTTGCGGTCAACGCAGGATTGCAGGCCGGCCCCTTGAACAAAGTCGCATCCGGCGGCGAATTATCGCGCATCAGCCTTGCGATACAGGTGGCAGCGAGTGCCGGCGGACGCACCCCTGTGATGATTTTCGATGAAGTGGATGCAGGCGTCGGCGGCGGCACTGCTGACATCGTCGGCAGCCGCTTGCGCGAGCTGGCGGGCTCTGCGCAGGTGCTGTGCGTTACGCATTTGCCGCAGGTTGCCAGCAAAGGGCATGGTCACTTTCGGGTGAGCAAACTGAGCGACGGTAAAACCACCCGCACGCGCGTCGCTGCACTGAGTGAAGAAGAACGCACTGAAGAAATTGCCCGCATGCTCGGCGGCATCGACATAACGGAACGGACGCGGGAACACGCCCGCGAAATGCTGGAACAGGCGGCGAAACCGCAGAAAACCGGCTAGGCCGGGCGGTGCATCAGCGACACGTCAGGACTTCTTCTTCGCACGGACGAACAGCACCATGTTGTGGCTCACGATTTCGTAGCCATGTTTGTCGGCTATCGCATGCTGCAGGCGCTCGATTTCATCGTCGACAAACTCAATAACCTGACCGGTATCGATATCGACCATATGATCGTGGTGATCGTCAGAGGTGCGCTCGAATACCGACCGCCCTTCCTCAAAATTGTGGCGGGTGACCAGACCGGCCGTCTCAAACTGCGACAGCACCCTGTATACCGTGGCGAGGCCTATCTCCTGGCCCGCCTCCAGCAAACGACGGTACACATCTTCGGCGCTGAGGTGATCAGCCGGATTGCGCTCAAGCAACTGCAAGATGCGGATACGAGCCGCCGTCGCCTTGAGACCGGCTTTGTGCAATTCCTGACTTTGTTGCGGCTCGCCCATAAAAACGCCTGACAAATGACAGCGATAAACGTTACGGAATAAGGATGGTGTTATTATTTCGCTCCGAGAATTATGCTGTAAATCAATGCCCGGTTCCAACACCCTACTATATAAGCCGCCATTACACTGATGCACCGCTTGCGCACACAACTGTTTACCTTCTTTGCCGCCCTGCTCCTGAGCGCCTGCGTTTATGAGCTTGACGTTCAGCAGGGCAATAAACTGGAAGCTGACGACATTGAGAAAATTCAGGTCGGCATGACTCGTAGCCAGGTCCGCTTTGTGCTGGGCACCCCGGTTGTGGGCGATGTTTTTCACAAAGACCGCTGGGACTATCTCTACTACTACGACCCCGGCCGCAGTAACAATATTGAGCGTCGCTGGCTGATCGTCTGGTTTGACGGCAATCGCGTGCGCGAAGTGCAGCGTGATGTGCCGGTGCAGGAACCGTCGCCATCCGGCGCATCCTGAAACACGCACGCAGGCAAATAAAGCTGCGTTTAGCGGCTGCCCATCGTCCCGCCACGCGCCGCAACTTTGCGTCGCGCTTCGCGCGGCTCGTTAATCAGCGAACGATAAATCTCGACCCGGTCGCCGTCCTGTAATACCTGTGTGTCTTTAACGACCGCACCGAAGATGCCGACGGGGCAATGGTTAATATCAATTTCGGGATAGCGGGATTGCAGCCCGGACTGGCATACCGCTTCTCTCGCCGTGGAATCAGCAGGCAGTTGCAGTGCAAGCAGGGTCTGTTGCTTCGGTGTCGCGTACACGACTTCCACGTTGATCAGATTTTCCGGCATCGCCTATACGCCCCCGCCATACAAATCACGTGCACGGCCAACGAACGCATCAATCAGGTCATGACATACTTTCTCGAATGCCGCGCCGAACAGCACATTGTGAACCGTGCTCTCAAATTCGAAATCAACCCGTAACGCGACTTCGCAGCCCTCGTCACCCAGCGCGGTAAACGCCCAATGACCGTTTAATGTGCGGAACGGCCCGTCCATCAGCTCCAGCGTCATCCGCTCGGGCGGATCAAGTTGATTGCGCGTGGTGAATACAGAATTCAGCGCGCCCAGACCCAGCCCGATGCTGGCCTGCATTTCCGAGTCTGTTTGCAGATGCACCTCGGCACGGGTGCACCAGGGCAAAAACTCTGGGTAGCTCGCTACGTCCTGCACCAATGCATACATCTGCGCGGCGCTGTAAGGAACCATGGCGCTGCGATCGACGCTGCGTCTCGCGCTCATCAGATCACGCGGCAGCAGCCGACAGCCAGTCGAGCCAGCCCACGGCATTCAGAAACACGAATATCACCGCGACGGGAGCGATGTAGCGGGTCAGGAAACGCCAGGTGCGATACAAGCGCCCCGTGCCGACGTTCAGTTCGTCAGTCACCGAGTTTTCGGACATGAACCAGCCGCAGAAAACCGTGATCAGCAAACCACCCAGCGGCAACATGATGTTGCTGGTGAGGTAGTCAAAATTATCCATGAACGTGCCGTTCAGGAATGTGTAATCAGCGAGCAGATTGAAGGAAAACACGCTGAGGAAACCCAGCGCCCAGATAATCAGCCCGATGGTGATCGACGCACGCGCCCGGGTCGCGCCCCGTGATTCCACCCACCATGCAACGGCCGGCTCCATCAGGCTGATGGCCGAGGTCAGTGCCGCAAAACCGACCAGTAGAAAAAACAACGTGCCGAATACTACGCCCCCGGCCATGTTGCCGAACGAGAGCGGCAGCGCCTCGAAAATCAGCCCGGGGCCGGCCATCGGGTCGAGGCCGTTGGCAAATACAATCGGGAAAATAACCAGACCGCTGAGAATCGCGACCGCTGTGTCGGCGCACACTACTGCGGTTGCAGTCGCCGGGATCGAGGTTTCCTGCGGCAGGTAGGCACCGTAGGCCATCACACAGCCCATGCCGATACTCAGCGTAAAGAATGCCTGGCCGAGCGCGGCCAGCACCGTCGTGCCACTGACCTTGCTCCAGTCAGGCTCGAACAGAAAGCGCACACCCATTTCGAATTCACCGGTCGCGGCGGAGTACCCGAGCAATACCAGCAGAATACCGATCAATGCAGGAACCATCAGCGTTACAGCCTGTTCCAAACCGCGTTCCACGCCGCGCGCAACCACGACCACGGTGACCAACATGAACACCGTGTGCCAGCCCGCCGTCGCGACCCAGCTGCCGGCGATGCCGCCGAACACATCTTTCACGATGGCGGCATCGGCGCCCACGAACGCGCCGCTCACGGACTTGCCCACGTAGGCGAACACCCAGCCGGCGATAACACTGTAGAAGGACAGGATAAAGAACCCGGCCAGTACACCGGAGAAACCGACCACTTGCCACCACGAGCCGCGGCCCTCTTCTTCGCCGAGTAGCGCCATGGATGCCACAGGATTGCGTCGACCGCGACGCCCGAGCAGCGTCTCCGACATCATGATCGGCAGCCCAATGGCGAAAACGCACAGCAGGTAAATCAGGACAAACGCGCCGCCACCGTTCTCGCCGGCAACGTAGGGAAATTTCCAGATATTGCCGAGACCAACGGCTGAGCCGGTCACGGCAAGAATAAAGGCCAGTTTTGAAGACCAGAACCCGTGAAGGGAACTACGGCGACCGTTACCGGCTTCCGTGTCGGACATGTTGCTATCACCGCGCGGCAAAACTTGAGAAGATTGTGGCCCAAAGCACCGACAGGGACAACATCCGCCCGGACAACCGGCATAGCGCCATGACGAAATCAGGCAACAGCAAGGGCGCTAAAGGTTCCGGCGACAGCACCATCGCCGTCAACCGTAAGGCGCGCTTTAATTTTCATATCGAAGATGACTTCGAGGCCGGCCTGTGCCTGGAGGGTTGGGAAGTCAAAAGCCTGCGCGAGGGCCGTGCCAATCTCACTGAAGCCTATGTCTTCGTGCGCAACGGCGAGGTTTTTATTACCGGCTGCAATATAGCCCCACTGCCCACCGCATCGACGCACATCACTCCGAACCCGACCCGGCAGCGCAAGCTGTTGCTCAACCGCATCGAGATCGATCGCATCAGCGGCGCCGTCGACCGCAAGGGTTACACGCTGGTGCCGCTCAAGCTGTACTGGAAAAAAGGCCGCGCCAAGCTGCTGCTCGGGCTCGCAAAGGGCAAGAAGGAGCACGACAAGCGCGCCGATACCAAAGATCGCGACTGGAAGCGCCAGCAGGCCCGCATCCTCAAGAATAAGTAGGTTGGCGGGCTCGGGAATGTGAACCCGCGCGCTATCTGGCTGTCAAAACTGGGTGTAGAATCACTGCCCCGGTCAGTCGTAGGCCGGGCATCTCATAACTGTGTTATGGGGGCGACATGGCTTCGACGTGGGTGTTGAAACCAGACGTGCATGCCGAGGGACAGATCACCTCGTTAAAACAGCTGTAAACCTTATAGTTGCCAACGACGACAACTACGCATTAGCTGCTTAAAAACCAGTGTAATGCCATCGGCCCGGCATGTGTCTGTGCGTTCGGTCACCGGTGTTATCTACACAGAATCGCGTGAGGGCATGTTTGGGGCCTGAGCGTTAAAACCTTTACTAAACTGGCTAGCGGCCTACCCCGTCTGTCGGGTTACCGTTAGTAAGATTAATGACAGAATAAGCATGTAGAGCGTTTGGCGGATAGCTTGCGGACGCGGGTTCGATTCCCGCCGCCTCCACCACCCCCTTTCTCATTCAGGAGTCAGGGGCAGGACAGGACGGGTACACATCGGCTACGCATTTAAGCGGCCGTGAACCGTCGTCACTAAAACTCAGCACGTGTATATCGCCCGCTTCAAACACGGGTATATAAAACTCTGCTTTGCCGTCAGGACCCGGGCGATCATAGCGCCAGGACGCGCCACCGATAGTTGATATTGAGATGCCCTGCGGGTCATCGAGCAATGTCTGACTCGTGTTCTCGCCGTAATAATCATTGATATCGAACACGACCGCAGAGTCGTAGCGCCAGTCGTCACTGTCTTCCGTTTTCGGTTTCAGCACCCAGACTTTCGCCGCTTCGTCACCCCCGACAAATACCCACGGTCGCTGCTCGTCTTCCAGCGATCGCTCAGGCCAGAACGCAAACGCACGATTGGGCGCCAGACGGCCAGGACCGCGCTCCGGCTTGGGGAATGTGGGCGCAGCGCGAATGTTGTCTTTTATTACATGCACCCGCCATTCATCTTCAAACAGCTTGCCGCTCTCCGGCTGTTCGATCGCAATGACGCGTCCCGGCACTTCTGTCCTGGTAACGTCAAAACACTGATCGCCCTGATGATTACTGGTAAGCACGTCGACGCGGCCATCGCCATTGAGATCAACGATCTCGACCGCGAACGGGTTGCCCTGCCTGCGCATGATGTCTTGCTGCTGCGCATAAATGCCTTTCGCCGGATCAACGTCAGACCATTTGAGCCCTTTCGGCGCACCGTAAATCGTTATGCCGTCGTGCTTAAAAAAGTGCGTGCCGATAATCTCCATCCGGCCGTCGCCGTCGAAATCATAGGCATTGATATTGATCGACGCGCCGCCGGGTTTCGGCTCTGTATCAACAACGATGTGCTCTTCCCATTCCGTATCGGCGCTGAGCTGATCACCCGGGTTGCGGAACCAGACGACCTGCCCGGTGGGCGCGCAAAAACCGCCGGACACAATGAAGCTCGAACGCAGGCTGACGATATCCTTCAGCCCGTCTTCATCCATGTCGATGAAACGCGCATCGTGATAAAACCACGGCTGATTGTCGGCGCTGCCAGGCTCGCAACGTGGCGGCTGAAAACTGCTCTGGTCGACGATGTACTCGGTCAGTTCAGGCACGTCGAGCCGGATCAGCGACAGCCGCCCGGGTATCGAAATCGATTGAAAACCCTGCGGCGCAATGACCGCCTCGAACGGCAACACGCCGTCCGGCACGCGCGAGGTCTCATTGGTCCACACCTGCCGCGCTACGCCGTCGAGATCGCTGATTACGCGTAAATCTCGATCAGCATCAAAGTTCTTTTTATCCAGCTCATCGAGCCGCGGGATCATGGCAACAAGATCACGCTGGCGATAACCGAGCCGTTTCGTGCCTTCCTTGTTCTTGTCGATATTATAAAAACTCGAAATCAGCAGGCCGTCCTGCTTGGTATCGCCGTCGTTGAACGACTGCACGTGCAGGAACGCTACATTGAAAGGCGCTTCCAGCAAGCCGCTGCGATACATCTCCGGGCAAAAACCCGCGGGACGACGATCCATCGCCTGTGCCGCATTGATAACTGCGCAGGCAGTCATCATCAGACAAATGAAAAGACGCGCCTGCTGACGCAATACTGAGGCCATTCCCCTTACTCCCTAATGAAGCCAGAACAATCCCGGGGCCTTCACCAGCGGACCAGTGGTGCAATTGCCCCCGGCACGGAACTGTAGCAACGTCCGTCTGTCCAACTGGGGAACACTCATTAAGGTCAATCTCCGGTGAAGTGCACTGGACGGGCGGATTGCGCCCGCAAGGCAACGAATATACAGGGAATTGTGTAAAATCCGTCACTTGCACCCCGGCTAACGGGGTTTAATAGGAATACCTATGGATAACCAGATTAAACAGAATATCGCGGAAATTGCTCCGTCCAGCGGCAGCGCGGCCACGAATAGCGGATTGCGCCCCGAGGCGGTACTGGTCCGTGACAAACTCATCGAGCTGGGTCTCGAAACACCGATGATCGACAACGGCTTGTCCGTCGACGAAAAGAAGGCCCGCATTCAGGAGCACTTCGTGCAAATCATGGAGGCACTGGGTCTCGACCTGCGGGATGACAGCCTGATGGATACGCCGAAGCGTATTGCCAAGATGTATGTGCAGGAGATTTTCGGCGGGCTGGACTACGCGAATTTCCCGAAACTAACGGTCATCGAGAACAAGATGAACGTCGATGAGATGATCATGGTCAAGAAAATTGACCTGTCGTCCACCTGCGAACACCATTTTGTCACCATTGATGGCTCCGCCTCGGTCGCTTACATTCCGGGCGACAAGGTCATCGGCCTGTCGAAAATCAATCGGGTCGTGCGCTTCTTCGCGCAGCGCCCGCAAGTGCAGGAACGCCTCACCGAGCAGGTCCTGCGTGCGCTGCAAGCACTGCTCGATACGCGCGATGTGGCCGTGCGCATGACAGCCGTACACTACTGCGTGAAAGCACGCGGCGTGATGGATGCTAATAGCGAAACCACCACGACTGCGCTCGGCGGCGCGTTCCGTTCACAGGCTGACACGCGCAAGGAATTCCTGCTGGGTCTGGACTAAATCACGCCCGGCGGCCGCTCCGACCGCCCATCTCGTGTCCATCAGTCGGTAAGACCGGCATATCCGGTGTTGCCCGGTGCCGCTGCGCGGTACCTTTGCACCCCGTTTCTACTGATGGTGATAACCAATGACACTGCGTGTCCTGCCCTCGTCGGCGCTTAAGACCGACAAAGACCCTGTTCTGGATCTCGACGATCCGGAAACCAACTTCATGTCGCTGCTTAAACTGCGTGGCGACCTTAGCGGCGATGACTTTTTCTTTGCCTTCCCGGGCCAGGCCTGGGCAATGGTGCCGCAGGAACGGAACTACAAGTGCTTCCGCACCTTCGGCTTCGGCAGCGGTCGTTACGAAAAGATGGAAGACGGCGTCTACCGCATATATAGCCGCGAAGTGCTTTATTACCTCGACCCCGATACGGGCGAAATTCTGGAGGAATGGAACAACCCGTTTCTCGGCGGACGTAAAGTCGAAGTTGCGCATATCGCGAACGACCCGGTAAACGGCATTTTTTCGCTGAAAGGCCCCGGCCCTCTGACACCGCCCTATCCTTATGTGAGCGTCGGTGACCATGTCGCGTTTCAGTGGAACTTCTTTATTCAGCACCCGGCCGCCATGAACCGCGCTGATTACCCGCTGTATTCATCGGGCGATATTGATCAACATGCGGAACTGTGGGGCCTGATGGGCCGCAAGAGCGATATTCTGGATGACACGACCTCCGCGTACTGCACGATGTCATGGAGCCGTGTCGCTGACTGGCTGCCGTTCATGGAAATGGGCAATGCGCCTGGCAAGATGGTCTTCCACAGTCACTCGATGAAGCTGATGGAAGGGCCGTCAGAACTGCCGAAACCGATTCTTGATTACATTGAGAAACATCACTCGGAATACCTGACCGCACCGACAGAGTGGAACGGCCCGCAAATGACAAGCTCTGCAGGCGAATTCAAGAAGATGATTGATGCACGACGTGAAGCTGGCTCCAACTAGCTTTTATTGCATCCTGTGCACGAACAACACGCCGGCAACATTGCCGGCGTGCTTGTTTTTAAATTGCGAAAAATCAATTTGACAGCGCTGTCTTTTACGCGCCTTTCTTGCACATAATCCGCCCCAAAGAACCGGCCTCATCTATGCTTTTAATGTTGCGTGCTTTACCATTGCGCCCTCAAAGCACACCCAACCGAAAGGCATAGCGTTTCTATGAACACCTCTCCTGTTGCAATCGAGCATGCGGACCTGATCAGTGCCCTCGCCAGCTATGGCATTACCAACCCCACAGATCTGGTCGTAAACCCGAGCTACGAGCAGCTCTTCGCGGAGGAAACTGATGACAGCCTTGAGGGTTATGAACGCGGCACACTGACAGCTATGGATGCTGTCGCGGTGCAAACCGGCATCTTCACGGGCCGCTCACCCAAAGACAAATACATCGTGAAAGACGACACGACTCGCGACACGCTGTGGTGGGCCGATCAGGGCAAAAACGACAACAAAGAAATAGACGGCAAAGTATGGGGCCATCTGAAAGGCCTCGTTGGCGAGCAATTGAGCAACAGCCGGTTGTTTGTGATCGATTTGTACTGCGGCGCTAACGAAGCAACACGATTGAAGGTGCGCTTCGTAACACAAGTCGCCTGGCAGGCGCACTTTGTCAAGAACATGTTTATCCGGCCGAGCGCAGAAGAGCTGGCGAGTTTTGAGCCGGACTTCGTTGTTCTGAACGGCGCCAAAACGAAGAACGACCAGTGGCAGGAACAGGGCCTTAACTCTGAGAATTTCGTCGCGTTCAACATGACGGAGCGCATGCAGCTCATCGGCGGCACCTGGTATGGCGGAGAAATGAAGAAAGGCATGTTCTCTGTCATGAACTACCTGCTGCCTCTGCAGGGCATTGCCTCCATGCACTGCTCGGCAAACGTCGGTGCGGATGGCGACTGCGCCATTTTCTTCGGCCTGTCGGGCACCGGCAAGACCACTCTGTCCACTGACCCGAAACGCAAACTGATCGGCGATGATGAGCATGGCTGGGACGACAACGGCATCTTCAATTTCGAGGGCGGGTGTTACGCGAAGACGATCAAACTCAGCAAAGAGGCAGAACCGGATATCTACAACGCGATTCGACGTGATGCGCTGCTTGAGAATGTCACGGTGCGTGACGACGGCACTATCGACTTTGACGACAATTCGGTAACCGAGAACACCCGGGTGTCGTACCCGATTTACCACATCGACAATATCGTCAAGCCGGTATCCAAAGCCGGTCACGCGACGAAAGTTATTTTCCTGACTGCAGACGCGTTCGGTGTGTTGCCGCCCGTCGCGAAACTGACGCCGGAACAGACGCAGTACTACTTCCTGTCAGGCTTCACCGCGAAACTGGCAGGCACTGAACGAGGTGTTACCGAACCGACACCGACCTTCTCGGCCTGTTTCGGCGCCGCCTTCCTTACGCTGCATCCGACCCAGTATGCCGAGGTGCTTAACAAGCGCATGGAAGCCGCTAACGCGACCGCCTACCTCGTCAACACCGGCTGGAATGGCACCGGCAACCGGATTTCGATTCAGGACACACGCGGAATCATTGACGCCATCCTTGACGGCTCGATCGAATCGGCTGACACGCAGCAGCTGCCCTATTTCAATCTGGCCATTCCAACAGCGCTACCAGGCGTGGACAGCGGTATTCTCAACCCGGCGGATACGTATGCAGACGCCGCCGATTGGGATGCCAAGGCACAGAAGCTGGCGGCCATGTTTGCGGACAACTTTAAGCAATACACCGACACAGCCGGCGGCAAAGAGCTGGAGAAAGCTGGCCCGAAACCGGGTTAAGCCTTCGCCGCGTGAGCGGCGCGCGGACTCATCTCAGTTGAGCCTGAGGGAACCCGGGCGCAGCAGAGGAAATACAGGCCTTGCGACTCTTCGACTTCAATCGGGCACCCAATCCCCGCCGGGCGCGCATGTTCATCGCCGAGAAAGGCATCAGCATCGAGAAGGTGACCGTCGATCTGTATGCGATGGAACAGCTGCGTCCGGAGTTTCTTGCCGTCAATCCGGCGGGCACCGTGCCGGTGCTGGAAACCGATGAAGGCGTCTACCTGACCGAAACCGTTGCCATCGCGAGCTATCTGGAGAGCCTGCACCCGGAACCGCCACTCATGGGTACAACCGGAATTGATAAAGCTCAGGTGCTGATGTGGAACAACATTGTCGAGCAGCAAGGCATGGCAGCCATTGCCGAGGTGTTGCGCAACTGGTCGCCCGGATTCGCGAACCGCGCATTCCCCGGCACCGTGGACTATGCACAGATGCCGGAGCTGATCGAGCGTGGCCGGCAACGCATGACGCAGTTTTTTGATCTCATTGAGAACCGCTTAAAGGACCGACGTTTTCTGGCGGCAGATAGCTACACGCTTGCGGACATCAGCCTGTTGGCGATTACCGAATTCGCCAGCTGGGTGCGGGTCAATCCGCTGCGTGGGCGCCCCGCTCTGGCGGCCTGGCACGAGGCCGCGAGCGCACGCCCGAGTGCGCAGGCCTGACGGCCGCCAATTGATCAACCGCGGCAGTCGCTCTAAATAAGCTGCTCTGTTTGCAGCCAGACGATCAGATCACGAGCCGTCTGCCGCTCCATGCCGGCCAGACCGTGGTCGATATCCGGGTACCAGATCTCAGCAACACTCGGCGCATTCACCGCCGCAGCGCGCAGCTCAGCAAAGCGGGCCTCATCGTTGTAACTGTCAGCTGTGCCTGACAGCAGCAGCACGGGCACCGTCGCATTCGCGATATGCACACTGTTGCGGCTGTCCGCATCCGGGCCCCACCAGCTTAACCAGCTCGCCGCGCGCTGGGTCCAGCGAAACCGGCCCGCGGTTTGGCTGGGCGGCGGTTGGCGAACATCGATATCAATCAATTCAGTCTCACCGCGACCCTCGGCAATCGCGGTGCCGGCCTGCGCCACCGCGGCTTCGTATGGCCCTGCGCCGGCGGCCTGTCGATACCAGTCCGGACACTCTGCCGTTGGCATCAGGTGCGCTATGGCGATCACCGCATCCGGTTTGCTGACGGAAAAATAACGACCGACACTGATGCTGCCGATGCTGGCGCCGGCCAGCACAATACGGTTAATACCTCTAGCCTCGAGCCAGCGCACCCAGCTCTCCAAATCTTCCGTGTCGTTTTCAAACACGCTGCTTTCGTGCCCCGCCCATCCGCTGCGCCGCAGTCCCGGCGCCAGCACGGCAACGTTCTGCTCTGCCAGCACGGGCGCCATTTGCTGCAGCAACTGACTGAAGGGTGTGCTGGTCAGCCCGTGCACCAGCACGATCGCCGTATGGGTTGAATCGGCGCCGGCAGCCGGCCAGAAAATACCGGTCAGCTCTGTGTCAGCGACTGATGCATGCACCATCTCAGGTGCCGTTGGCGCAATCTGCTCGGCCCCGCACTCACGTGCCCAGGCGGCGAGCGTATGCGCATCGGCGTCGTCCCGGACCGCATACGATTGCAATGCCTCCGGCACCGATTGCGCTGCGCCGAATACTCTCAGCGGCACACGCAAGTCCTCCAGATTGCGCTGCAAACTCATCGCCGTTGCCGGTGACCACCATGCCAGAAACGCCAGCGCGTTCTGGGTCACTGCAGGCCCGTCCGCAGGAAAAATATCGATACGCTGGTCCATACCAGCGCCCTGCCGGGCCGCGATGCCGGCGTCGGCCATCACCTGCTGTGTGGCCTGCTCGCCGGCGCTATCGCGCAGCCAATCTGCAGGCGCATTCACCGGATGCGTCCAGGCGAGGCCCGCAACGCGGCGATCTGCATGCCGAGCCAGGTAACGGAGCGCAGAATGACCCCCCAACTCATCACCGACGAGTAACACCGAGCGGCATCCCCTCGCGTGTAAAAAATCGACAGCCAGCTTGAGATCCCGCAGGTCGTCATCGGGCATGGCATTGAGTTGCCCCTCCATGCCGCGGCGACGCAGACACACGCTGAGACACACGAATCCTTCATCCGCCAACGCCGGCCCCAGTGCCAGTGCTTCGCGCCGGTGAGGGTACGCGCCCCAGCCATGGACCAGCACAACGGCGGGCGCGGGATGCCCTGCTCGTGAATTATCCGGCTCCCACAGCAATGAATCGGTCATCGGCACGAAGCCGCCCGGCCCGGCATCGGGGTCAGCCCAGACATTCACCAAATGGAACGAACTCACGATTGCACCCTCTGTTGCAAGCAACCCGAAGTGCCCGTAACGTTGCCACACCACACGACAGAGCGTCCACCCATTCCGTATGTCGCAACCGGATATCAATCTTCAACGCACCGCCAGTTATGCTTCATTGACCGTCGCATTAGTGCTGGTTGCTGCCAAAGTCTGGGCCTGGCAGGCAACAGGCAGCGTTTCACTGCTGAGCTCACTGGTCGACTCGTTTCTTGATGTAATGGCTTCCGGCATTACAGTCGTCGCGATCCGGGTTGCGCTGGCGCCGGCTGATGCGGAGCATCGCTTCGGCCATGGTAAGGCCGAAGGCCTGGCGGCACTTGCCCAGTCGCTAATCATTGGCGGTTCAGCCCTGTACGTATTCTCTGAAGCTATCAGCAGGCTGTTAAACCCCTCACCTGTGCAGGCGCCGTTTGCCGGTATCGGCGTCATGATGCTGTCGATAGCACTGACGCTGGCACTGGTCGCCTATCAGGACTACGTCGTCCGCCGCACCGATTCAATGGCTATCAATGCAGATGCCGCCCACTACAAAACAGATTTACTGATCAACGTTGCGATCGCCATCACGATACCGCTGGCCGCGTGGACCGATTTCTACCTGCTGGACCCTCTGGTGGGTATCGCCGTCGCCATGTGGATTCTCCACGCAACCTATGACATTGCCACCGGCGCCCTGGACGTGCTGCTGGACAGGGAATTGCCGGACGAGGACCGCAACCGCATTTATTCGATCGCGATCGCTCATGCAGACGTCAAAGGCTTTCATGACCTCCGCACCCGCTTCGGCGGCAACCGGTACTTCATCCAGTTCCATCTTGAGCTGGAGCCGGAGAAGACACTGCTCGAGACGCATCTGATCCTTGACGATGTCGAAGATGCAGTGCGTGCTGAATACCCCAATGCAGACATCATCGTGCATGCTGATCCGGTGGGTTTCGAAGAGCATCGCGACAATTTCTAACCGATACGTTGCACTCGTATCGAGCTGCTCAACGGCGTTTAGTTAAATGCCGCCGGTGCATAATTGTGATCGTAATCACGCCGCACTGTGCTGCCGGTTCCCTATCATAGTCGTCACATCGGCCAGGTCCCGATAACAAGCCGTCACGTGCGGCAAAACAATAATGACCGGCGGCATCACATGACTAACAAAGAATCATCCCAATTCAACAGTCTGCACAACAGGGTTGCATACATCGACTCGACTCTCCGACAGGCGAAGAACCTGCTGGCGGAGCTGGACGAACTGCTGGACAAAGACCGGCAAGCGGATGGTGCGCTGGCTGCGGAGCTCTTCAATCTTGACCGGCTGCTGGCGCAGCTCGACACGCATATGCATAAATCTACGCCTCAACCTGTTGCCCGGACGCGTATCACTGTCGACACAGACAGGGACCGTGAGAACCGACTCCTTCTACAGGCGCTTGATGCGCAGGAAGACCGCATCCGGCAGTTGGAGGAACAGCTTAAGGCACTGAGCAACGACGACGACCGGCTGATTGATCGTGCCAACAGCAGTCGCTATGAACAGGAGCAACCGGAAGTTCTGACGAATGAGTCCCTGCAGAATGACCCCTATGCCAACCGGATGATCGTGACCATTCAGGATGGCGGCAACCTCAAGCTACCGCTGAACAACAGCATCACGACGATCGGCCGGGAGCCCGCCAATGACGTGCAAATCCGCTCACGCTTCGTCAGCCGTTTCCATGCCCGCATCGTCAGCGATCGGGACGGGGCGACCATCGAAGATCTGGACAGCCGCAATGGCGTGGCAGTGAATGCCGAAAAGGTTCGACGACGCCAGCTACGCAACGGCGATTTCATCAAAATCGGCCGCATCCAGCTCCAGTACATCGACATTATGGAAGGTGAGTTCGGCTCCCGCACCAATTAAACACGGCCCGTTGCCCGGTCTGTGAATCAGAACACGGCACTCAGGCGGCTGACGACCCAAACTGAATGGGTATTCCCGTCTCACGACAACCGGACACGGATCGCCGATGCATCAGGAAGCGCTTTCACAGCCACTAAAGTCTCGCCGCAGCAACCGCGGCCGGCTGCGCAAACTGGCAGCACGCAAAATCTGGCTGCCGCGCTCGACCTACGCCGCTCTGCCCTTTCTGTATATTTTCCTCGGCTGCTACGCGATGGCAGCCGCGCTGTTCCTGCGTCACTGGAGCTGGATCGTGCCCTACCTCGTACTGGTCGGTGTCGGCTGCGTTCACGCAGGCGCATATATCTTGACCTTGCGCTGGCGCCGCCGGGGCAATGCGGAATACCCGGGCAAACCTGCCGATTTCCGCGGCGAGACAAATCTGCGAGAATAGTCCTTCCGCCAGCCGAAAGACCCGTCCCCATCTGATGAAATCGCTGCGCCTCTGGATCGCCTTTACACTGTTTTGTGTGGTCGCCGTGCCGGTCGTCGTATTTCTTGGCGGACTATGGCTTGCGGGACCGTATGCAGGCGAGAACGGCTTTCTCGGCATGGCGCGCACCCTCTATGGTGACGTGCTAAGCGGTCACGCGGGCGCTATTGGCTTGTTGCTGTCTCCGGTCGCGATCATCGCGGTCTGGCGCATGGCGTTTTATGCCCGCAAACTGATCGCCGCTCAGCAAAGCGGTTCCCCCGCGGCAAGCGCGGGCCAGAGCTGATCCGCCTTCAGGGCCAATAGTAGTAGCCCGTCAGCCCCAGGCCGACCCAGAGACCGAGCATCGCGGGATACCGCCAATAGGAATTTCGCAGCGATCCGATGAAACTGCCCGCCGCGAACAATGTCAAAACGAGGAAGATGCGGACGATCTCACCCAGCCCCTCGAGCTCGCTGGTAAAACGGGGAGACTCGTCCTGCAGGAACCAGAACACGGACGCTACGATGCAGGTGCAGAAGAATATGGCAAACAGGGTGCCCAGTATGATCCCCAGAAGCACCGTAAATGGCCGGAAAGTGATATCTGCAGCGTGTTCTGACATGAGTTGGTATGATGTACAGGAATATAAAGAGCTCGCGTCGAACAATAACAAATTAATCAATTGATGATGAACACTAAGGCTGCAACAGCGCTCACGCATACACGCACTTCTGCCAAGCTGGTGGGCACGGCCGCCCTGTTGGCGCTGCTGTCCAGTGTGCCGGGCGGTGCCAATACGCCTGCCGAACCGCTGGCAGTGCCCGAACCCCTCGCAGCGTCTGATCGTCATTATCAGGTCTCACGGCTGGTAACCAAACTGTCCGAGCGCGGACATTACGCCCGCATCCGTGTCGACAATGATTTCTCCGCCTCGCTGCTCGATAACTATATCGAAGCGCTTGATTTCAACCGCAGCTTTTTCCTGCAAAGCGACGTAGATCAGTTTCAGAGCTATCGGACAACGCTGGATAACGCGCTGCGTTCCGGCGACATGGAGCCGGTATTTGATATTTTCCGCCGCTACCGGCAGCGGGCTCGCGCCAATCTTGAATACGCGATCGACGCGACAGCAGAAGAGCCCGACTTTACGCTCGACGAAGACTACGTATTTGACCGGGAACAGCAGCTCTGGCCGGCGACCGAAAGGGAGATGCGCGAGCTCTGGCGCAAGCGCGTCAAGAACGACATTCTCGGGCTGACGCTGGCCGATCCCGAAAAGCCTTTCAGTGAAATTTCGGAGACGCTCAACAAGCGCTACACGCGCTTGCTCAAGCGCATCAATGAACTGGATTCAGATGATGTGTTTGAAGGCTTCATGAACAGCTTTGCACACACGCTGGATCCGCACTCGAGCTATATGTCACCGCGGCAGTCTGAGGAATACCGCATTCAGATGAGCTTGTCGTATCAGGGCATCGGCGCATCCCTGCAACTGGATGACGACCTGGTAACGGTGCTCAACATCATACCGGGCGGGCCGGCCGCGATGGACGGCAGGCTGAAGGCCACGGATCACATTATCGGCGTGGCTCAGGGTGAGGACGATCTGGTTGATGTGGTCGGCTGGTCACTCGATGACGTGGTACAGCTAATCCGCGGCCCTGCTGACACCGTCGTTAAATTACGCATCCGTCCCGGCGATACGCTGCCGGGTGAAAGCGAATACCTGCTGGAGCTGACGCGGAACAAGATCAAGCTTGAAGAACAGGCAGCCAGCAGCGAGATTCTCGAGGTCGGCCATGACGGTGAGAGTTATCGCGTCGGCATTATTTCTGTGCCCAGTTTTTATCAGGACTTTGATGCGCGCAGCCGCGGCGAAGCGGACTACGTCAGCACAACCCGTGACGTAGAGCGGCTCATCGGCGAACTCGAGGAAGAAAACGTAGACGGGCTGGTCATTGACCTGCGCGGCAACGGCGGCGGCCATCTGTCTGAGGCAACCGCATTGAGCGGATTGTTTATTAACAACGGGCCTATCGTGCAGCTGCGTCACACCACCGGCAAAATCGAAATCCTCGAAGACCCGGTCCCCGCGCAGGCGTACACCGGGCCTCTGGTGGTGCTGGTCGATCGTTTCAGCGCCTCAGCTTCCGAAATCTTTGCGGCAGCCATACAGGACTACAATCGCGGCGTCGTAATAGGCCAGCAAACCTTTGGCAAAGGCACGGTTCAGAACCTGTATGTACTGGATCAGTTTGCACCGCGCTCCAAGCTCGATGGTCTCGGGCAGCTGACGCTCACTATCGGCAAGTACTATCGGGTAACCGGCGGCAGCACACAGAACCGCGGTGTTATTCCGGACATCCGGCTGCCGTCATTGCTGGACACCGCCGAGATTGGCGAAAACACGAAACCGCGCGCCCTGCCCTGGGATCAGATTAAAGCCACGCGCTATCGTCCGGAGTCACGATTCGGTGCCGTGCTCGCTGAACTGGACCGGGGGCAAATCGAACGGGCTGCCAGCGACCCTGATTTTCAGTACCTGCTCGAAAATATCGAAGTGGCCGATACGCTGCGTAAGCAAACGACCATATCGCTGAATCTGGAAGCGCGTAAACGGGAGCAGGAAGAACGCCGGGCTACGCGACTGCAGCTGGAAAATGACCGGCGTCAGGCCAACGGTCTGGAACCACTGGAATCTCTGGATGACGTGGACGAAGACACGCGGCCGGACGTACTGCTCGACCAGGCGGCAGAAATACTCGCTGACCTCGCTGCACAGTCAGGACGGGCCAAGCCGGTGCTGACCGAAGCGCGCTGATACATCGTCGACTGATACATCGTCGACTCAGGTCGATCAATCCAGCAGGACGCTGAAAATTTCCCAGTACTCGTCAACGAGCACATTGACGGGCGCGGCAACGCCTGTCTTGCGCCCTTCCCCGTCAAGACGAACAATGCCGCCCAGAGATTCCGCTACCGGCACCGTGTCGGCATCATTGCGGTAATTGCAGACAGTACCCAGGTAGCGTGCCCGCTGTTGAACCCGCTTCAATAACGCACTGTCACCCTCCAGCGCCTGATTCGCCTCTTCAATCGTGCGGCTGAGCGCCCGGCAATCACGATGGCTGCCGTAGCGTACGTCGGTTACCTCACGCGCAGCGGCTTCCCGAGCGAGATTCGCCAGATCATCACGAGCAAACAGCAGGTAGAGTTCCTGTGCGTACGCAATGACCCGCAGATTGATGAGGCGACGTGCCTCCGCGCTCAGCCCGTCGAATTCAGGCGGCTCTTCCGCAGAACGCGCCTCAATGTCAGCCTCCAGCTCCTGCTTGCGCTGTGTGACGATGTGAAGCTCCTCGCGCCGACCTCGCAACTCGGCAGTGAGTCGCTTGCGCGTAAGAAAGTTCCAGAATCCGAAACGACGCGTGCGTTCCTCACGGAGCTCGCGAATCTGCACCGCCAGCGTCTCAGCGAGCTGACTCACACGTGCAACTTCGCGATGTACGCCGGACAGCGACTTGTTCACTCGACTGCGAAATGCGGCTACATGCTCGCGCATTTCGCGGTCGCGACAGGTACGTTCGAGATCTTCTGCCAGCGTTACTATACGTTGCTGGCTGGCACGCCAGACTCCGCGCAACTGGTAGTAAGTATTAACTCGCACTGCCGTTGCGGGGTTCGCCAGCAACGCTTCCAACTGATCAAACCGTTGCTGCAATCGCAGAGTCACCGATTGCTGCTTGCGAACCTGCTCATCCAGTCGCATCGAATCTGCACGGAGTTTGTCGAATTCCTTTTTGAGCTCGGCACGATTCCAGAACAGCTTTAACAGCTGCTCCTGCTCTGCTGACTGCTCGTCAGCACGACCAAAAAGTTGTGAAGAAATCGTTGCCATCCGCGGTTCCGCAATGCCCGTCTGAACGCCGGACACACGCCGGCCACTTCAGCCAATCTACCCGCCGGCTGCCGCGTGAACGTTGATGGAGTCGACAGTTTTATGTATAAATCAGTCGCTTAGAGCGCATTGCGCGCCGCAGCACTCGAGAAGCTGTGCCCTTTGTCGTGCAGGTATTCGAGCCATTTGCTGAATACGATGTTGCGCGACCAGCAAATGCCAAGTTCCCGTTGCAGCTGGCGACTCAAATAACGCAGTAATTCGTGGCGCTCAGCATTGATCCAGCTTGTTACCTCAGCCATGCGGGCATCAAAATACACCCGCACCACGAGGTCCGGATCAGCAATGACGCCGTCGTCTTCAGGGAACAGATAAGTGAGTCGCAGCTCGCAGGTATATTTACTGCGCTTTTCGATTTGCAGGTGCAGATCACTGTCGCCCGAAACACAGGACACGTGGGCACCATCGCGGGAATCCAGTTCGGGCACCAGCTGGAACAGCTTGATGTAGTTTGCCTCATACAAAGCCATCAACCCACCGAAACTACCGGGTCTGGCGATGCATTCTGGCAAAATGTAGCTATCAACAAGCATGCAACGAATATAGCATATGCACTCTGATTGCTCTGTAGCAGTTTCACAGAACTAAGGATACGAATTTATGCCGTCGATCACGGAAATTTCTTGCAAACCGTATAAGGACCAGCGCCCGGGCACAGCCGGATTGCGCAAAAAAGTCACGGTGTTTCAGCAACCGCATTATCTTGAGACCTTTGTGCAATCGATTCTCAATACCGTTGACCTGCCGGCAAACGCAACGCTGGTGGTGGGTGGTGACGGTCGCTATTACAACCGTGAAGCCATACAAACCGTGTTGTCAATGGCTGCGGCCAATAGCATCGGCCATGTCATTGTCGGCCAGGGTGGACTGCTGTCGACCCCCGCTGCCGCGAATCTGATCCAGAAAAAAGGCGCCCAATTGGGCTTGCTACTGACCGCCAGCCACAATCCCGGCGGGCCGGACGGCGACTTCGGTGTCAAATTCAACATGGAGAACGGCGGCCAGGCGCCGGAACACCTGACCGAAGCGGTGTATCAGGCCAGCCGCAATATCGACAGCTACAAACTGGCCGACATTCCGGCGATTGATCTCGACCGGTCAGGCACCGTCAACGCGGGCGATATGACCATTGAGGTCGTTGATCCGGTCGCGGACTACGCAGAGCTCATGGAGTCTTTGTTTGATTTCGCTGCAATTCGCGCGATGCTGGCCGGCGGTACGCGGGTGCATTTCGACGCGTTAAATGCGGCCACGGGCCCCTACGCGCAGACAATTATTTGCGACATGCTGGGCGCGCCCGCTGACAGCGTCGCAAATACCGTTCCACTGGAGGACTTCGGCGGTTTACACCCGGACCCGAATCCGGCGGACGCGCCGCACCTGGTTGAACTTGCGATGAGCGATGCAGCGCCCGATCTGATCGCGGCCTCGGATGGCGACGGCGACCGCAACATGATCCTGGGTCGCGGACTGGTGGTTTCACCGGGTGACAGCCTTGCAATCATCCTGCAGCACGTGCGCTGCGCGCCGGGTTATGCGAGCGGTGTGCCGGGCGTAGCGCGTTCGATGCCAACCAGTCGGGCGGTGGATCAGGTAGCGGCTGATCTGGGTCTTCCCTGCTACGAGACCCCCACCGGCTGGCGCTATTTCAGCAACCTGCTGTCCGCGGGTCGTATCGGCCTGTGCGGCGAAGAAAGTTTTGGCACCAGCAGCTCGCATGCAGCAGAAAAAGACGGTCTCTGGGCTGTACTCTTCTGGCTGAACATGATGGCCGCCACAGGTCAGCCGGTTGCTGATCTGGTTCACTCACACTGGTCCCGATACGGGCGCACCTTCTTTCAGCGACGAGACTTTTTCATACCCGACACCGACAGCGCGCAGCAACTGATGAGTGAGCTCACAGCGGCGGTGCCTGCGATGGCGGGTCGTTCGGCCGCCGGGTTTACTGTGAACGAAGCGGACGTGTTCAATTATCTCGACCCGGTCGACGGGTCAGAGTCTGACAATCAGGGTATACGCATACATCTCGATAACGGCGGACGAATCTGCGTGAGGCTGTCAGGCACCGGCACGAGTGGCGCCACGTTACGCATGTACCTCGACAGACACACAACTGACGCGGATGAATTTGGCCTGAGCCCCGACGATGCTCTGGCCCCCATTGCCGCAACGGGCGCAGAACTGGCGCGTATCACGGAGATCACCGGGCTGACCGCCCCGACGACGATTATCTAGCCGGGGTCAACGACTTCAGGGCCGGACCCGGCGCTCGATGCCGGTGTTCACCAGGATAGTACTCGCGAGCTCCTCGATTGAGGACCGCGTCGCGTCCACATAGGGGATCTTGTAGCGACGGAACATCGCCTCCGCCGCCCGGATTTCGAAGCTGATTTGCGGCATGGTTGCGTAGCTGCCGGTCGCACGACGCTCCCTGCGAATCTGTTGCAGCCGGTTTGCGGCGATCGTCAGCCCGTACAGTTTGTCTTTGTATTCCTGCAGTATCAGCGGCAACTGGCCTGACTCCAGCTCGTCCTCGGACAACGGGTAGTTGGCGGCAAACACGCCGTAGCTCAGAGCCAGGTACAAACAAGTCGGTGTTTTTCCCGAACGCGATACACCCGTCAGGATAATGTCGGCGCGCGCATAATCGTTGGTGCGTGCCCCATCGTCATTGTTGAGTGCGTAGTTGGTCGCGTCCATGCGCTGGTCATAGCGGCTGGCATCGACCAGGCCATGAGCCTGCCCCGCCTTGTGGCTTGATTTGGCGTGCAGTTCACGCTCAAGCACCGGCAGGTAACTGTCGAAAAAATCGATTAACCGACCCTGCTGTGGATGGAAAGCCTGACGCAGCTCGTCCTGCACCAGCGTGCTGAAAATAATCGGCGCTACACCCTGCTCTTCAGCACGCTGTTCGATCTGCTCTACAGCCCCCTGAATCTTGTCAAGGGTATCCAGAAATGGCAGAGTCACGAGGTCAAACTCGTAACCATCGAACTGGGTCAGCAGGCTGTGACCGAGGGTCTCAGCGGTCACCCCGGTCTGGTCAGAAACAAAAAAGACAGTGCGGCGGGTCATACGTCAGACAACCGTTCTTAGTTGACACCGACAGTTTTTCATTTCCATCTCTTTTTAACAAGGACACTTTATCTTGCAGCCACTTGTCGTTCCGTTTGAAGGGCTTCGTCTGGACGATATAGAAACCGTCGGCGGCAAGAATGCATCGCTGGGCGAAATGATCAGTAATTTGTCGCGTGCCGGCGTCAAGGTGCCGGGCGGGTTCGCGACCACCGCCGACGCCTACCGGGCCTTTCTGGCCCACGAAGGGCTGGCAGATCGCATTGACGCCCTGCTGCAGGCCCTTGATACCGACGATCTCGAGCAGCTGGCCGCGACCGGCAAGCAAATCCGGGATTGGCTGCTGCAAGCCCCGCTGCCGGATGAGCTGGAACAGCAAATCGTAAGCGCATGGGAAGCAATGAGCGCCGGCCGTGACGACGATTTTTCGGTCGCTGTGCGGAGTTCCGCAACCGCCGAGGACTTGCCGGATGCCTCGTTTGCGGGGCAGCAGGAAACACTGCTAAACGTGCGCGGGCGGGATAATCTCCTCAGCGCGGTCCGCGAAGTGTTCGCATCGCTCTACACGGACCGGGCAATTGCGTACCGCGTCCATCACGGCTTCGATCATAAAGAGGTTGCCCTTTCTGTGGGCGTGCAGCGCATGGTACGGAGCGATCTGGCGTGCAGCGGCGTCATGTTTACATTGGATACCGACTCCGGCTTCCGCGACGTTGTATTCATCACCTCATCCTGGGGCCTCGGAGAATGCGTCGTGCAGGGCGCAGTCAACCCGGACGAGTTCTACGTGTACAAACCTGCCCTGCGCGCCGGAAAGCAAGCGATCGTGCGCCGCAACCTCGGCAGCAAAGCGATCAAGATGGTCTACAACGATGACCCCGACGCGGATGACTACGTGCAGACCATTGAAGTAAGCGCTGAGGACAGCACCCGTTTCAGCCTGTCCGACGACGACATCACAACGCTGTCAAAGTACGCGCTCAGTGTTGAAGAACATTACGGCCGGCCGATGGACATAGAGTGGGCGCGTGACGGCATCGACGGCGAGCTGTATTTGTTGCAGGCACGTCCGGAAACCGTACAAAGCCGCACCAATCAGTCAATACAGCGCTACACACTGCGTGACAGTTCGGAGATCGTGACTACGGGTCGCGCCATCGGTCAGAAAATCGGTGCCGGCACCGCCAGGGTCATTGGCAGCGTCGATGAGATGAACCGCATCGAGAACGGCGACGTACTGGTCGCCGACATGACCGATCCCGACTGGGAGCCGGTCATGAAGCGCGCGTCCGCGATCGTAACCAACCGTGGCGGCCGCACGTGTCACGCAGCCATTATCGCGCGCGAACTGGGCATCCCTGCCGTCGTGGGCTGCGGCACGGCGACCAAAGATATCGCCGACGGCCAGAGCGTCACGGTGTCATGCGCTGAGGGCGATGAGGGTTTCGTCTATCAGGGCAAGCTCGATTTTGAGGAGCAGGAAATCAAGCTCAACCAGTTACCCGATATCCCGGTCAAAATCATGATGAATGTCGGCAACCCTGATCGGGCGTTCGACTTTGCCAGCATACCGAACAGTGGTGTCGGCCTCGCACGGCTGGAATTCATTATTAATCGAATGATCGGTGTGCATCCGCGCGCCCTGCTCGACTACGAGACGCTTGATGAGGATTTGCGCGCAACGATCGACATGCAGATGGCGGGCTACGATGACCCGGTGCAGTTTTTCGTAGACAAACTCAGCGAGGGCATTGCAACCATTGCCGCGGCTTTTGCGCCCGAACCGGTCATCGTGCGGTTGTCGGATTTTAAATCCAATGAATACGCCAATCTGATCGGCGGCGCCGGCTACGAACCGGACGAAGAAAACCCGATGCTCGGCTTTCGTGGCGCATCACGCTATCTGGCCGACGATTTTCAGGCCTGCTTCAGGCTTGAAGTGGAGGCGCTCAAGCGAGTCCGCAATGACATGGGGCTGACCAATGTGCAAATCATGGTGCCGTTTGTACGCACAGTGCGTGAGGCTGAACAGGTCACCAAACTGCTTGCGGAACTGGGTCTGGCTCGCGGCGAGAACGGCCTGCAGCTCATTATGATGTGTGAGCTGCCAACCAACGCCGTGCTGGCTGATCAGTACCTTGAGTATTTTGACGGGATGTCGATCGGCTCCAACGACATGACGCAACTGACTCTCGGCCTTGACCGCGACTCGGGGCTGATTGCGGAGCTGTTTGATGAGCGCGACGATGCCGTGAAGGCAATGTTAAAAATGGCCATCGATGCGTGCGTCCGACGAGGCAAGTACATTGGTATCTGCGGTCAGGGGCCGTCAGACCATCCCGATCTCGCGCGATGGCTGCTGGATCAGGGCATCGAGAGCATGTCACTGAATCCTGACAGCGTCATTGAAACCTGGATGTACCTGGCGGGTCAGACGATCGACTAGAAGTCGCTCCATGACGATTTCTTGCGCCATTGTATCCGCGGCAGAATCAGGCCCAGCAACAGCCCGGCAACCAATACCGCACCGCCGATCAGAAACCACTCGCGATTGGCGCGGCTGGCCAGTTGATTGTTCTCGATCTCGAGCGCTTCGATCTGCTGCTCGGCTTCCGCCACACGCTGCTTCAGCTGTGTGTTCTGCTGATCAACTTCAATGGTGCTGGATGACAGCCGGGTAATACGGTCGAGTTGCTGCTCCTGCGACGAATTCGCAGACTGCAGCTCGCCGACTTCGCGCTCCAGTGCACGGCGGCTCTTTTTAAGCTCGCTCAGTTCATTCGCGAGACGGGTGCGCTCGGCCTCACTGTCCTTCAGCTTACGCTCCAGATCGGGGAGTAGCAGCTGAGCGGTCGGCGAACGACGCAAATAACGGGTCAGCACCCAGCCTTCCGTGCCTGACGCGGTGCGGACCTTGGTGTAGCCGCTCTGCGCATCGATTTCCAGCACCTCAAGTCGGGTTCCGCTCTTGAGCTGTCGCACGATTCTTTCTTTCGTACTCGTGCCGGAACGCATCATTACCTCGAACTCATCGGTCACCCAGCGGTTTTCAGCGGCCACTACGCCGCTTCCGAAGATGAGAATTATCGGGATAAGTATGCGATAAACCATTGAATTAAAGCTCTTTTATGACTGCGAAAATGGGCTGCAGCGCAGAAACCCTGTGCCTGAACCTCCCCGGCGACAGAATGTAACATACCTGCGCCGGAGGGCCGCAAACGCGATTACACCGGTTTAACTGCCCGAGTAGTCCGGGCGCAGCAAACCAGCGCGATAGTGCTGCAGTTCCGCGATCGAGTCGCGGATATCCGACAGCGCCAGGTGCGCGGAATCTTTGGCAAAACCTGCGGCCACGCCGGGCGCCCAAAGGCTCGCGAGAATCTTCAGCGTGCTGACGTCGAGATTGCGGTAGTGAAAAAATGCCTCCAGTTGCGGCATCTCGCGGGCCATGAAGCGGCGATCCTGACAGATGCTGTTGCCGCACATCGGCGACGCGCCCGCTGCCACCAGATTCGTCAGAAACTCGAGTGTCATGCGTTCAGCGTCGGCTGCCGAATAGCTGCTGTTACGCACCCGGTCCACAAGGCCGGACGCCGTGTGTTGCCGGGTATTCCATTCGTCCATTCCAGCGATGACATCATCAGACTGATGAATCGCGATCACCGGACCCTCGGCCACTTCGTTCAGCTCTGCATCGGTCACGATCGTTGCGATCTCGATGATAGAATCGTTCATCGTGTCCAGACCTGTCATTTCGAGGTCTATCCAGATCAACCGGTTTGCTTCGACACTCATGCTAATTTTTCCGTACATAGGCCCGCTGACTTTCAATGAGTCATTCTAACATCGCAACGGTTATTGCCAGCTATGGCCAGCGCGGAATACTTCTTCATGACGGCCAAGAGTTGCGCTACATCCGCAAGGGCCGACAGCTAAGGCCCGTTTGCGGCGACCGGGTCAGGTGGGAGGCCAGCGGCACACCGGACGAAGTGCTCGTCACGGCGATACAGGAACGCGAGAATCAGCTGCAACGACCTGATACGCGCGGAAAAACTGAGACACTGGCCGCCAACCTCGCGACTCTGGCCATCGTCATTGCGGCAGAACCCAAACCCGACTTCTATATTGCGGACCGGTTTATCTGCGCCGCTGAACTGATGGGCGCCAGTCCGCTCGTCGTCTGGAACAAGGCTGATCTCGCAGCAAACGACCCCGATGCGCTTTCCGCATATGAGAGCCTCGCTTACCCTGTCATTCGCACGTCGGCGACACACGGCAACGGCATCGCCGAACTGGAGGCATTACTAAGCGACGGATTCGGCATGCTGGTGGGCCAGTCAGGCGTCGGCAAATCTTCACTGATTAATTGCCTGATCGCGGACGCGGATATTGCCACCGGCGAGCTAAGCCAGGCCACCGGTGAAGGGCGTCACACCACAACGGCATCTATGGCCCACCGACTGCGCTCTGGCGGCATGCTGATCGACTCACCGGGCATTCGTGATTTCGCACCCGTCGTGAACGAGAGCGCCGAAATACAGAACGGCTTTCGCGAAGTCGTGGCGGCGGCGGAGAATTGTCGCTTTGCCAACTGCTCACACCTGCGCGAGCCCGGCTGCGCGGTTCGCGATGCGGTCGACTCCGGCGACATTACAGAGCGCCGTTACGAGAGCTACCGCCGAATGTGTAATTTGAGCGCACAGCTGGCCGACAAGCTGAAGCCCGGCTAGCCATGAACGGCGGGCTACTATCGCCGCTGCTCAGTCCGAAGCGATACCCAGACGGCCGGCGATTGCGCGCGAGAGCGTGCTGCGATCAACATATTCGAGCTCACCGCCGATCGGTACACCATGCGCAATGCGGCTGACGGCAACGTTCTGCTCTTTCGCCAGCGTCGCCAGATAGCCCGCGGTCGCTTCACCCTCGACCGTCGAACTCGTTGCAAGAATGACTTCGCTGACTTCACCTTCAGATAGCCGCGCCTCGAAACGCTCGAGGCCCAGCTCACCCGGGCCGATGCCGTCGAGCGGCGACAGCCGCCCGTGCAGCACGAAGTAGAGGCCGCGAAAAACACCGGATTCTTCGATGGCGATGACATCGGCGGGGGATTCCACAACACAGATCATCGCAACGTCACGATTGCTCGCGGTGCAAAGCCGGCAGAGAGGCTCTTCGGACAACATCCTGCAGCGCTCACATTCGCCGATATGCTCAATGGCCTCCTGCAGCGCAACTGACAGCTCGCGCGCACCTTCACGGTCACGCTGCAACAGATAAAAGGCCATGCGCTGCGCGGTACGGGAACCCACACCCGGGAGACACTGCAGCGCCTGAAGCAGCTGCTGCAATAAAGGAGAATAGGCCACTGTCGTTAATACACAGTCAGAACGGCATCTTGAAACCGGGCGGCAGGCCCATGCCTGCCGTCATCCCGGAATACTTGTCCTGCACCGTCTTTTCAACTTTACGCAGAGCATCATTGAACGCGGCCGCAATGATGTCTTCCAGCATATCTTTGTCTTCACCGACAAGACTGTCGTCGATAGTTATACCGCGCACTTCATGGCGACAGGTCATCGTCAGGCGCACCAGACCGCCACCCGCTTCTCCCTGCACTTCCAGGCTGCCGAGTTCTTCCTGCGCCTGCTGCATATCCTCCTGCATCTTCTGCGCCTGTTTCATCAGGTTGCCTAACGGGTTCTTCATGCTGTTATGGTTCTCCTTGGGATTCGCCTTCAGTGCCTGCGTGAGGTGTCGCGCGGACTCACCGAACCATCGATGATGGTCGCATCGAACTCGTCTATGAGCGCCTGTACATTCGGGTCACCTGCAATAGTCGCCTGCGCAGAGGTCTGCGCTTCGTCGCGCCCTTGCAGGTCAGCTTCAGCAGCACTGCCGACTTCACCGTCGCACTTCACGAAGCGGACACGGCATGAACCGCCGAAATGCTGCTGAAGTTGTGCCACCAGTGCCTGTTCCTGACTCTCTGTGAGCAGGTAATGACCGGTCGCGCCTACGTGCAGTTGCAACTCTGTTGTAGTCCGGGCGCCGATGACGCAATTGCGCGCCAGCTCGAGCGTAACGCCCGATAAACTCAGCCCGGAGACGATGCCGTCCCAGCTTTCTTCTGCCGCGACAGTGCCCTGCGCCGCTGCCTGCGGGCCGGCGCCGCGCTGACCTCCGGTGCTCTGATCCGAACCTGCCTGCTGCTGCCCTCCGCTCACAGGGCCGCTGTTCGATGCCAGATCGCCCTGTCGAAAGGCCAGCATACGCAGCATCGTCATCTCAAAGCCGATGCGCGGATCAGGCGCCAGTGCGATATCACGTCGCCCGGTGATAGCAATCTGGTAAAACAGCTGCGCTGTCTCAGCGTCGATCTGCGCAGCGAGTTCGTCGACCAGCGCCACGTCTGCATCCTCGTCCAGCGCATCCGCTCCCGCAAGTTGCACGACGGCGATTTGTTGCAGCAACGCCGCAAAATCATTCAGCACAGAACCGTAATCCGGTACCTGCTCATGCAACTGCTGTATTTGCTTCATCAACGCCGCAGCATCACTCGCGATCAGCGCCTGCATGATTTCTCGCAGATGCCGCGTGTCCATGCTGCCGAGCATCTCGGCAACGTCCGAGTCTTGCAGCGAGCCGCCGCCGAAGACGAGCGCCTGGTCCAGCAGACTCAACCCGTCGCGCATACTGCCCGCCGCCGCACGCGCAACCCTGTTCAGCGCTGACGCCTCGGCGTTGATCTTGTCTTGCTCACAGATATAGCTCATGCGCTCCTGTATCAAAGCCGTCGGCAGGCGTTTCAGATTGAACTGCAGGCAGCGCGACAACACCGTAACCGGCAACCGCTGGGGGTCGGTCGTTGCCAGCAGAAACTTTACATGGGGCGGCGGCTCTTCCAGTGTTTTAAGCAGCGCATTGAACGACGCGGTCGATAGCATGTGGACCTCGTCGATGAGATAGATTTTGCAGCGCCCCGCCGTTGGCGTGTACTGGACGTTTTCCAGCAATTCCCGGGTCTGATCAACTTTGGTGCGTGATGCAGCATCGACCTCAAGCAAATCAACGAACCGGCCCTCGTCTATACCCTCACAAGCCGCGCACGCGCCGCAGGGCTCCCCGGTGCTGTTTTGTTCGCAGTTGAGCGCTTTCGCGAGTATGCGGGCGATAGTGGTCTTGCCAACACCACGGGTTCCGGCAAACAGGAACGCATGGTGCACACGGCCGCTCTCCAGGGCGTTCAGGAGAGCCCGCACCACATGGTCCTGGCCGGCAACATCACTGAAAAACTTGGGTCGCCACTTGCGGGCGAGTGCGAGATAACTCATGGGCGCCTGATTCTGATCCGTCTCACTCGAGACGTTTGCTTATGGGGCATATTGTAAAAGGCCCACGCCAGCCACACCCCGGCGCCCGGCATCACCGCTACCGCTGCTCCCTTCCGGGCCTGACGGAGTTCACGGCTGGCCGTCGCGAGGGGACCGGCGCAGACCCGAATGAATGCTATGCGCTGGGGCGTCTGCGGGCAAGCTGAAACGGTGTTGTGTGGCCTGATACCGGCTGCTTTTGCAAAAAAACTGCTAGTCTGCAAGCATTCCGAGCCAGTGCGGCTCAGTAACACACAACAAGGATCCGGCCCGCCACGGGCTCACGCGCAATCATTTTGCCGTTTACCGGTACATGGACGAACCTGCTAACAATTCGCTAACTGGCAAAGCCTGTCTGACATTTGCGCTCGCCGTGATGGCGGGCGCCGCGCTGGCCTGGGCCATTTCGCCCGCGCTGTTCCGGGCGCTGCCAGCGGACACCAGCCGTATTCCGATACTGCTGGATACGATGCGCGATCTGACGCGGACACCGAAAATCATACTTTTTGGCTCCAGTGTGGGCATGGCGGGCATCGACACGGCCCGAATTACAAAGCAGCTACCGGGGCAACCACTAGCCTACAACCTGTCGTCTTCGGGTCAGGCGTTAGTGGAAGCCTATCTGTATTACCAGGAAGTTCCGGACAGCGTTGATATCGTCATTCAGATGGTCAGCGCCAAGAGCCTTGAGCGCGAGGGCGCGATAAACGAGCAGAAATACAATGCTGTTTACATGTACGGCTACCGGCCAAACGAGCAAACCCAGCAGGTGCTGAGGACGGTCTTCCCGACCGATATGGGCGAATTGTTGGCCAAATCCGATTTGCAGCAGCGATTCGATTCGCGCTGGGTGGTGCGGCAGATGGCAGATCGCTTTGCCCGCAGTATTTTTCGCAAGGACCTCACCCTGGATCGCAGCACCAACGACTTATTTTTTCCCAGTTCGTACAGTCGGCGACTCCCTGAAGAACAATACCGGATCGCACTGCAGAATGAATTCAGAGAAATAACTAACGGCGGTTACTGGCCACAGGAATCCAAACTGGATCTGCTGCAACAGATAGCGGCTGACATGAATGCAAATGGTAAGGAATTGGTATTGTTAGCCGAACCGATCAATCCGGAACTCGCTGCCAATCATGGCGAACGCTACTTGCGGGGATATGGGGAAATGCTGCGCGAATTCGCCGCGCGGAATGACGTCATTCTTCTCGACGGGCGTCGTCAGGTCGCCGAACAAGACTTTGTAGACGCCGTACATCCGACTCCCGAGGGTGCCGCCAAATTTTCGGAATGGCTGGCCGATGAATTACTGCGGCTGCGGGACAACGGTGAGCTGAACTTCTGACATGCTGTTTTACTCGCCTGAATTCCTGATTTTTTCAATCGCGCTACTGGGTCTTCTTGGTGTGGTGCACCGCGACGAGCCACGCAAACTGATCCTGCTGCTGGCCAGCTACCTCTTTTATATGTGGTGGAACCCGGCTTTTATTCTGCTCATCATTTTCTCAACGGTTGTCGACTACATCGTTGGGGGGCGCATGGCCGATGAGGAAAATCAGACGCGACGCCGGGCTCTTCTCATCATCAGCATGTGCTCCAACCTGGGGCTGCTGTTCTTCTTCAAATACTTCGGCCTGTTTACTGACAGCCTGCTGGGGCTGATGCGGATGCTCGGCAGTGAACCTTCCTGGGTCACACTGAATATCACGCTGCCCGTGGGCATCTCGTTCTACACGTTCCAGACGATGAGCTACACGATCGATATCTATCGCCGAAAAATTCCGGCGACCCGGTCACCGCTTGATTTCGCGCTGTTCGTCGCATTCTTCCCGCAGCTGGTTGCCGGCCCTATCGTCCGCGCATCGGTCTTCCTGCCGCAACTGACCCGCAAAGTCGCACTCCGCTGCGATCAGGAGACCGTATTCCTGCTGCTGCGCGGATTTGCCAAAAAAGTACTGGTGGCGGACAACATTGGGGTCATGGTCGATGCGGTCTTCGCGGCGCCCGACGCATGGCCGAGCATCATCATCTGGATCGCGACGATTGGGTTCGCGATTCAGATTTACTGCGACTTTTCGGGCTATTCCGACATCGCGATTGCCATCGCGCGCATTCTCGGCTTCGACCTGCCGCGCAACTTTGATCACCCTTACATCGCTCGCAACCCCTCCGATTTCTGGCAACGCTGGCACATCAGCCTGTCGTCGTGGTTGCGTGACTATCTTTATATATCGCTGGGTGGCAATCGAAACGGCCCGTTGCAGACATACCGCAATCTGATGCTCACGATGCTGCTCGGCGGCCTGTGGCATGGCGCAAGCTGGAACTTCGTACTTTGGGGTTTTCTGCACGGCGCAATACTGGTCGGGCATCGGCTTTATACCCGCGGCAACACGCGCGAGGTCAATACGCACCCGCTGGTAACGATGCTGTCCGTCATGGCAATGCAGTACTGCGTGCTGATTACCTGGATATCGTTCCGACTGACCGATTTCGATTCGATGCTGGTTGCGATGAAAAAGTTTGTGCTGTTTGATTTCGACTTTTCTATTGCGGGCATCGGTCTCGGCAATCTATCGCTGTTCAGCACGCTGTTAATTATGCTGGCCTTCGTAATGCTGCAGGCATTCTCGGTGCGGGTCGGTCACATCCATTATTACCTGGGACGCATCAGTACACCCTCGGCTTTGGCGCTCTGCGCTCTATTCGGGTTCGTCGCGTTTTTCTTCTGGCCGCTGAGTCAGGCGCCCTTCATTTACTTCCAATTCTGAACCGGCGGGCGACCTGCTGGCCGGGCTCATCGACGGCACAGAACAAAGAATGGCGGAGAGAGAGGGATTCGAACCCTCGATACGCTATTAACGTATACACGAATTCCAATCGTGCGCTTTCGACCACTCAGCCACCTCTCCGTGGAACGGCCGTACTTAAGGGCTGCGAAGGTTAGCGCAGGCAAGGGCGTCTATCAAACGCCGTGTATCATCAGTTAGGGCGATACTCCGGCGGCTCGATCAGGCACGGCGACTCTGCAGGCGTCGCGGTGGTGTTGGTCGGCCCCTCAGGGATCGGCAACCAGGCGTCATCAGGCAACGCTTCAAGATCATCCGGCACCTGCGCGCGCTCACCCGCGCGCGCCTGCTGGTACTCACGAAGCTCACGACACTTATCAAGCTCCGTCTTGAAGATGCCGCAGGACGTCTGCAACAACGTCATGCACAAAATAAGTAGCAGCCCGAAATAACGCATTAGCCGATCACTCCTGCATGACGCAGCGCTGCTGCAACAGTGGGCTGGTTAGCCGCCGACAATGGCAGCAACGGCAGGCGTATACCGCCCTCGATCAGCCCCATCTGCTGCAGGCACCATTTGACCGGAATCGGATTGGATTCGACAAACAAATCTCTGTGCAAAGCTTCCAGCGGCGCATCCAGCCCTGCTGCCAGATCCGTATCACCTGCGAGCGCAGCTTTGCACATGGCAGCCATTGCCGCCGGCGCAACATTGGCGGTTACAGACACTACGCCCTGCCCCCCTGCCAGCATAAATTCACGCGCGGTTGCATCGTCACCACTATACAACGCGAACCCGGCGCCGCAGAGTTCCCGCAGTGAGGCCACCCGGCTGACATCTCCGGTCGCCTCCTTAATGCTGAAAATATTGGGATGCGTCGCCAGCCTCGCAACCGTCTCGGGCTGCATATCTACAGCGGTGCGGCCGGGGACGTTATACAGCATCACCGGTTTGCTGACCGCATCGGCAACGGCAGTAAAATGCGCAACCAGCCCGTCAGGGGTCGGCTTGTTGTAGTACGGCGTGACCACAAGAAATCCATCCACCGCATGCCCGTCTGCATTTAGCCCGTCAACTTCATGCGACAAATCGACTGTTTGCGACGTTGAGTTGGAGCCGGTTCCGGCGATCACCGGAATCCGGCCGGCGACCGTGCGCACGGCAGCAGCGATCACCTCAATATGCTCGGATTTCTGCAGAGTGGCGGATTCACCGGTGGTGCCCGTGACGACGAGCGCGTCAGTGCCGGCATCGATGTGAAATTCGATCAGCTGTTCAAACGCCGCAAAGTCCACGGCTCCGTCGGGAGACATGGGCGTCACAATGGCGACTGAACTTCCTGAAAACATAATATCTGCCTGACTGTCAGACCGGCGATGGTACGTGCGGCCAGCAGTGCACGCAAGCAGCCCGGACGCTTGATGCGGGCCAAATACACAGTAAACTGCCCCGTACTTTCGTCGCGCACTTTGTCGATACCTAAAACATGGAAAAACTTCTCGCAGTCACCGTCATCGGCCCGGATCGCACCGGGCTCGTGCGCGATGTCACCAAGTCGATCAGCGCTGCCGGCGGCAGCATCATGCAGAGCCGCATGACCACTCTCGGTCGGGAGTTCGCCATGGTAGCGCTGGTTGCCGCAAACTGGCACGCCATCAAAAAGGTCGAGGATGCGCTCGACGAGCTGGCCGCCAGCTCTGAGCTCACGATCAGCTACAAGACGACGGAGGAACGACAGGGTCAGTCACCTGCCGCACCCTACAATGTCGATATCGTGGCAATGGATCAGGAAGGCATCGTCGCCGGGCTGGCGAGTTTTTTTGCCAGCCGCGAGATAGAAATCGCTGACTTGAACACTCGCCGCTATAACGCCGCACATACGGGAGCCGCGATGTTTGCGGTGCAGATAGCGATCAGCGTCCCTGCGAGCTCGCATCTGGCAACCCTGCGTGACGAGTTGCACGAATACTGCGAGCAACAGAACCTCGATGCGATTATCGAGCCCATTCAGCGCTAACGAGAACGCTCATGAAGACAGCACAACTGGACCGCGTCGTCCCGCCATTCAAACTTCCGGCCACCGGTGACCAGACGATCGACCTAAAGTCACTGCGCGGCAAAAACGTCGTAATCTATTTTTACCCCAAGGACAGCACGCCGGGCTGCACCACCGAAGGTCAGGACTTTGCGGCCAACCACGGCAAATTTAAACGCAGCAATACGGTGATTCTCGGGGTCTCTCGCGACAGCATCGCATCACACGAAAAGTTCAAGGCGAAGCAAAACTTTCCGTTCGAGCTGCTGTCTGACGAAGATGAAGAGGCATGCCGGATATTCGATGTCATCAAACAGAAGAATATGTATGGCAAGAAATTTATGGGCATCGAACGCAGCACATTTCTGATTGACGACAAAGGCAAGCTCCGTCGCGAGTGGCGCAAGGTCAAGGTCAAAGGCCATGTGGACGAGGTGCTGGAAGCCGTAAAGGGCCTATGAGTTCGAGTCGTGTCGCGCTGCTCGCGTTCTGCCTGACACTGATGGCGGGTGCTCCGACCCGCGCTGATGAAATAAAATTGCCGGACATGGGCAGCCCGTCAGATGGCCTGCTCTCGGTGCGCACCGAAGCCATCATCGGCCGCCAGGTCTACGGTGACCTGCTCGAAACGGGATCCGTAATAACCGATCCCGAGCTGCAGGAATATATCCAGGACATCGGTATGCGTCTGGTCGCACAGGCGGACAACAAGCCCGGCCAGAGCTTCACTTTTTTCATGGTCGACAGCCCCGTCATTAATGCCTTTGCGCTACCGGGGGGATATATCGGCATCCATACGGGCCTCTTACTGGCGGCAGAGAACGAAAGCGAGCTCGCCGGTGTGCTGGCCCACGAGATCAGCCACGTCACGCAGCGGCATATTTCCCGTGCCGTGTACGCGAATCAGCGCGCGAGCACGCTGTCGCTGGCCGCGATGCTGGGTGCGATTCTGGCAGGTGTGGCGGCGGGCGCTGACGGCGATGTAATGGCCGGCGCCATCAGCGTCACGCAGAGCATGGCCATCGAGAACCAGATCGCCTTTACCCGTGCCAACGAATATGAGGCCGACCGCGTTGCCGTTGAAGTGATGGCGGGCGCCAGCTTTGACCCGATGGGCATGCCGGACTTTTTTGAGACCCTGTCGCGGCGAACCAGCACGCTGGCGCGCGAAATACCCACCTTTCTGCGCACGCATCCCGTGTCGTCTGATCGTATGGCGGAAACCCGGGCACGGGCCCGCAGCATCGTCGTTGACGAAGTGCAGGAGACGATGGGATTCCCGCTGGCACGGGCGCGTTCCCGGCTGCTAACCAGCAGCCGGCCGGAACTGGCACTGGAATATTTCACGAGCGAACAGGCGCGGCCGGGCAATGCCGACAACTTTGAACACATTTACGGTCAGGCGCTGGCGCTGACCCAACTGGGTCGTTATGCCGAAGCAGAGCAGCTGTTTGAAGGCCTGCTGGACCAATACGAGGAAATCATCCCGCTGCATTCAGCACTAGCAGAAACCCGCATCATGCTGGACCGTAGGGATGCGGCTCTGGATACCTTTGCCAATGCACTCAAGCTGTTTCCGGATAACGTGCCGCTAACCGTGCGGTACGCGGAAGCGCTGCTGCGCTACGATCAGGCCCAGCCGGCACATGACATGCTGCTGGCGCTGCTGAACAAAGTACCACCCACGCTGGAACAGGTGCGGCTGATAGCACTGGCCGCCAACCGGTCCGGCGATGTCGCCAATACTCACTACTACATGGCCGAATACCAGGCGATGTCCGGCAATTTGCGCCTGGCTATCGACCAGCTGATCCTTGCGTTAGGTACACCCGGTCTGGATAGTGTGCAACGTGCTCGACTGGACGCGAGACTGAAGGAATTTCAGGAGTATCTGCCGCGTCGTGGCGGCCGTGACGACAATGCTGAAGAACAACCGTCGGAGAATTAACGTGGGGAAACGGATCAACGACTCATCACTTCGCAACACGCTGGCCTGGTTGATTGTGGGCCTGCAGTGCGCATTGTTCGCTCCGTTGGCAGCGGCCGATGAACATGAGAAAAACATCGATCCGCTGGAGCCGGTCAACCGCATCATTTACGGATTCAATGACGGCCTCGATCGTTTTATCCTGCGTCCTGTGGGGAAAGGCTACAACGCCGTCCTCCCCAAGCCGGTGCGCAAAGGCGTCGGTAACTTTTTCGATAACTGGACCTACCCGATCACGATTGTTAACGGGTATTTGCAGGGCAAGTTCCGCCAGGGCACCGAAGATCTGGGCCGCTTCGCGGTTAATTCGACGGTCGGCCTGCTGGGGCTGTTTGATGTCGCGACCGGGCTGGGCCTTGAGCAAAACAAGGAAGACTTCGGGCTGACATTCGCCCGGTGGGGCATCGGTCAGGGCCCCTACGTCGTGCTGCCTTTGCTCGGCCCCGCAACCGCGCGCAGCGGCATAGGCTTAATTGGCGATACCGCAATTAATCCGGTGGCCCAGCTCAACGACTCAAGCGTCCGCGACAAGCTGTTGATCCTTTGGTTTATCGAATCGCGAGCCGCGCTCATCGGCCCGGATGAAGTCGTTCAGGAAGCCTACGACCCCTACCTGTTCATGCGCGATGCCTATTTGCAGAATCGCGCCTTCCTGCGGGGCGAGGCGACGACGGACGATGAATTCTTCGACGAGGAATTCGACGACTTCTGAGGTTGCTCAGCAAGTTTAGGCAAAGGAGAGCCGGTCAAGCGCTGTCTGCAGCACCACCCGACTCGGATTCGAGCCGGCTAATCACTGCATCAATGCCAAGGTCAGAAATCTCGGCATCAAACTGACTGCGGTAATTTTGAATATAAGACACGCCGTCGATCCGCACGTCATACATTTTCCAGCCGTCCGCGGTTTCGCGTAACGCATAGTTAATATTAACCGCGTCACCGTTCTCAAGCGCCAGCGTCGTTTTGACGAGCGCTTTGTCGCCATCCTTCGAGTACGAAGCCTCGGGGTCGACTGTCATGTTGCTCTGATCGAAACCCAGGAGACCTTTGGCATACGTGCGCACCAGAAAGCTATAGAACGCCTGAATAAAACGTTCGCGCTGCGCCTCTGTCGCTGCAGTCCAATGGGTGCGACCGAGCACCAGCTTGCTCGCATACTGCACATCGAAGCCCGGCAGCAATAAATTCCGCACAACGTCGTAAAGCTCAGTGGTATTTTCGTTGTAGTAGTCCTGACGGCCTTTCAGTTGTTCCGCAAGCGCCGTCGCACGGGACTCAATCACCGCATGAGGAGTCGCCGACGAAACTTCCGTCGCGGCATCAGTAGCCGCCTCTTCTGCGGCCGCTATTGATAACGAACCGAGCATGATCATTAGTAGTAGTGAACGAAGCAGTGCGGTCATGCGCATGATTTCCTTTTCCGGGCTGTGTTCTTGGACAGTTGCCGACAACGGATGTTGCGGCGCTGCGCTGGGAGTCTACCAAGACGGCGCGCACCCTGTCCCAATGCATGGCGGGCCTTGCTTTCCGCTGATATCGGACTAAAATAGTCCTGTATGGATTAAATAGTTTATTGCATCGCAACAGGACGGGTAATTTTGTGCTGAGAATCAGCAAACTGACCGACTACGGCACGCTGGTGCTGGTCCACCTGGCGGGCTATGACAGAGGCGCATTGTGCTCTGCACCCGAGCTGGCGGCCGGCACCGGTCTGGCATTGCCTACCGTACAGAAAGTGCTGAAAACGCTGGCCCGCGCAAACCTGGTGAATTCCGTGCGTGGCGCCGACGGAGGCTATCGGCTGGCACGGGAGCCCGGTGACATCAGCGCAGCCGAAATTGTCGATGCACTGGAAGGCCCGTTGGCGATCACCGAGTGCAGCCACGACGACAGCACATGCGAGTTGGAGTCCAGCTGTCAGGTTGGCGGCGCATGGCAAAAAATCAGTCATGCGATACGCGCCGCGATGACTGAGATCAGGTTGTCGGATCTGCAGAACCCGCCGGCCGAATTTCCGTTGCGCTACACCATATTGAGCGAGAGCGGCCATACCGGCCGCACTGCTAAACAGGAATCCGTCAGTTAGTCATGGCAAGTAAACAGCAAGAAGTTAAAGACCTCGTCGATCGCAAGTACGAACACGGCTTCGTAACTGATATCGACTCCGATACCCTGCCCCCGGGTATAGATGAGGATGTCATTCGCCATATTTCTGCCATGAAGAAGGAGCCCTCCTTCATGCTGAAATGGCGTTTGCAGGCGTTCGCGCGATGGAAAAAAATGCAGCCGCCAAACTGGGCGAAACTCAATCTTGAGCCGATCGACTATCAGGCAATCTCGTACTACTCGGCGCCGAGAAAAGACCCGAATGCGCCGAAAAGCCTGGACGAAGTCGATCCGAAACTGCTGGAGACATACGACAAGCTGGGAATTCCCCTGCACGAGCGCGCGCGGCTGGCGGGCGTCGCGGTAGACGCCGTGTTCGACAGTGTCTCGGTTACCACGACGTTTAAGGACAAGCTGGGAGAAGCGGGGGTGATCTTCTGCTCGTTTTCGGAAGCTGTGCAGGACCATCCTGAACTGATCGAGAAATACCTCGGCACGGTGGTGCCGCAGCGGGATAACTTCTTTGCCGCACTCAATTCGGCCGTGTTTACGGACGGCAGTTTCGTTTACGTACCAAAGGGCGTGCGCTGTCCGATGGAGCTGTCCACCTATTTCCGTATCAATGCGGCGAATACCGGGCAGTTTGAGCGCACGCTCGTTATCGCGGACGAAGGCAGTCATGTGAGCTATCTCGAGGGCTGCACCGCTCCGCAACGCGACGAAAATCAACTGCACGCCGCCGTCGTGGAACTCATTGCCGAGAAAGATGCGGAGATTAAATACTCCACGGTGCAGAACTGGTACCCGGGCGATGAGAACGGCAAGGGCGGGATTTATAACTTCGTGACCAAACGCGGCGACTGCCGCGGCGATCGCTCCAAAATCTCGTGGACTCAGGTAGAGGCCGGGTCTGCGATTACCTGGAAATACCCGAGCTGCATACTGCGCGGGGCTGAATCGGTCGGCGAGTTTTACTCAGTTGCGGTGACAAACAACCATCAGCAGGCCGACACGGGCACAAAAATGGTGCATATCGGCCGCGACACGAAAAGCACGATCATCTCCAAAGGCATCTCTGCCGGTCAGGCACAGAATGCCTACAGGGGGCTGGTCAAAATGTTTCCGTCTGCTGACAACGCCCGCAACTACACGCAGTGCGACTCGTTGCTGATGGGCAATCGTTGCGGCGCGCACACCTTTCCCTACATGGAGATTCAGAACCCGACCGCGATCGTGGAGCACGAAGCCACCACCTCGAAGATCGCGGACGACCAGCTGTTTTACTGCCGGCAGCGCGGCCTGACCGAAGAAGATGCTGTGAACATGATCGTGAACGGCTTTTGCAAAGAGGTGTTTCGCGAGCTGCCAATGGAATTTGCCGTTGAGGCACAAAATTTAATGAATGTGAGTCTGGAAGGCGCTGTCGGCTGACCGGGCTCAGGAATACAAAATGACCAAAGTGATCGAAATAGACGACCTGCATACCTCCGTAAACGGCACCCCGATACTCAACGGGCTGAGCCTGAGCATAGGCCCGGGTGAGGTGCACGCCATTATGGGGCCCAATGGCTCCGGCAAGAGCACGTTGGCGCAAACCCTTGCGGGCAGAGGTGATTACGAAAATACTGCCGGCACCGTGCGCTACAAGGGCGAGGATCTGTTTGAGATGGAAGCGGACGAGCGAGCCCGGGCCGGCCTGTTTCTGAGTTTCCAGTATCCGGTTGAGATTCCCGGCGTCAGCAATGTCTACATGCTCAAAGCAGCACTGAACGCGCGACGCAAAGAAGCCGGGCAGGATGAAATCGATTCCGTTGAATTCATGCGCTTTGTGCGTGAGAAAGCAAAGCTGATGGAACTGGAGCAGTCCTTTCTCTCGCGGGGTGTGAACGAAGGCTTCAGCGGCGGCGAGAAAAAACGCAATGAGATTTTCCAGATGGCAGTACTGGAACCGGATTTCGCGATCCTCGACGAAACCGATTCCGGGCTCGATATCGATGCCCTCAAGGTCGTTGCGAATGGCGTCAACGCGCAGCGTGACGGCAAACGAGCGTTTCTGGTTATCACGCACTATCAACGCCTGCTTGACTACATTGAACCGGATTACGTGCACGTGCTGGCGAAAGGCCGGATTGTGAAATCCGGCACCAAAGAGCTGGCGCTTGAGCTCGAAGCCAACGGCTACGACGACGTGCTGGCTGCGGCCTCCTGAGTGCAGGCAGATGAGCGACAATAACCAGACAGAAGCAGTGCGCGCACCGGAAGAGTCGGTCCGGGCGGCTTGGCAGGCGGCGGGGCTCGACACCGGCGCATTGCAGTCGCTGCGTGCGGCTGCGCTGGCAGAATTTACGCGCAGCGGTTTCCCGACGACAAAACAGGAAAGCTGGAAGTACACCAACGTCCGGCGCGTTGCCGAAACGCTGCCCGGTTGGTTAAACCACCCGGTGGAAACGGCGGACGCGCCCGAGGGTAAACCGCTCGAGGTCGAAAACGCGATCCGCATCGTGCTGGTCGACGGTGTGTTTGCGGCCGACCTGTCCGATACGGCTGAGCTGCCACCCGGCGTGCTGCTGGCGGATCTGGCCGAATTGCAGGCCCAAAGCCCGGACAGGCTGTCGCGGTTAGGCGAGCTGGCCAACCCGGCTGATTCCGGGTTCGTGGCACTGAACGGCGCATTTGCAGGCAACGGTGTAGCGCTGCTGGTCGACGACAACCTGACGCTGGAGCAGCCGGTGTTTATCAGCTACCGCAGCTCGCAGCACGAGAGTGTCGCGCAGCCGCGCTTGCTCGCCGAGCTTGGCCGCAATGCCTCAGCCACGATTGTGGAGCACTATTGCAGCGACGTGCACACCATCGTTAACCCGGTCGCTGAATTGTTCTGCGCAGCAGGTTCACAGCTGACGTACTACAAATTGCAGGACGAAGATCAGCGCAGCTGGCATATGGCAGCGCAGTACGCCGCGGTTGCGGAAAACGCGACGCTGCGCACCACGCATGTTGATGTGGGCGGCGCCCTCGCCCGCAATGAACTGAAAGTGAACCTGCAAGGTCGCGGCGCACACGCTGAGACGCGCGGCCTGTTCATGACCGATGACAAGCGGCATGTTGAAGCACGACTCGACGTTAATCATCTCGCGCCCGATACCACCAGTCGTGAACGCTATCGCGGAATACTGGCAGGTCTTGGCAAAGGTGTGTTCAACGGCCGCATCTACGTCCATCAGGATGCGCAAAAAACGGCTGCGGAATTAACCAATCGCAACCTGTTGCTAAGCAAAGGCGCAGAAATCAACACGAAGCCCGAGCTGGAGATCTACGCTGATGACGTGAAATGCGCACACGGTTCCACCACCGGTCAGCTGGACAGTCAATCCATGTTTTACCTGCTAACCCGCGGCGTCGACCCCGTCACGGCGCGCAATATGCTGATCACCGCGTTCGCCTCGGAGTTGCTGGTCGACATCACAGTGCCGGCTATAGCTGAGCGGGCACGCGCAGCGCTGGAAAGCCTGCGCCCGGACGAGAATAACGATGGCTAACCCGCGCCCTGCCCCTGACAACGCCCCGTTCGATGTCGCCGCCGTGCGGGCAGACTTCCCTGTGCTGGATCAGACGGTGCACGACTGTCCGCTCGCATTCCTCGACAATGCAGCATCAGCGCAGCGTCCGCGACAGGTCATTGACGCGATCAGCCATTACTACCGACATGACCATGCCAACGTGCATCGCGGTGTGCACACACTGAGCCACCGCGCCACGGATGCTTATGAAGGCGCACGGGAAAAAGTGCGCGCGTTTCTCAATGCGCAGTCCACGCGCGAAATTGTATTTACGCGGGGCACGACAGAGGCGATCAATCTGCTGGCCAGCTCTCTGGGCCAGAGCATTGCCGAGGGCGACGAGATACTGATTACGCACATGGAGCATCACTCCAATATCGTGCCCTGGCAGCTGTTGTGCGAGCGCACGGGCGCCGTCTTGCGGGTAGTGCCGATCGACCAGGCCGGCGAACTGCTGGTTGATGACATGCTCAATATGCTGAATGAGCGGACCCGGCTGGTCGGTGTGGTGCACGTATCAAACGCGCTGGGCACCATTAACCCCGTCGAGACAATTATTAAAGCGGCCCATGACCGGGAGATCCCGGTGCTGCTGGACGGTGCGCAGGCGACCGCGCATATGGCCGTGGATGTGCAGGCGCTGGGCTGCGAATTCTACGCGTTGTCCGGGCACAAGATGTGCGGGCCGACGGGCATCGGCGTGCTGTACGGGCGCGAGGACTGGCTGCAGAAGCTGCCCCCGTATCAGGGTGGCGGTGAAATGATTCTGAGCGTCAGTTTCGCTGACACCGTGTACAACAAATTACCCTACAAATTCGAAGCAGGTACTCCGCATATTGCAGGCGCGATCGGACTGGGCGCTGCCATCGACTACCTGACGACGCTCGGCATGGACAATATCGCCGCGTGGGAGTCGCAGCTGCTCGACTATCTGACAGCGCGGCTCGCCGCAGTCGACGGCATTCAGCTGATTGGCACCGCGGCAGAAAAAGCTGGCGTGCAGTCGTTTAATATCGACGGCATTCACCCTCACGATCTCGGCACGGTGCTGGATCACAAAGGCGTGGCAATTCGCACCGGTCACCACTGCGCCATGCCGGTGATGGAATTTTTTGGCGTCGCGGGAACGGCACGCGCATCACTGGCTTTCTACAATACGCCGGCAGAGATTGATCAGCTGATCGATGCGCTGGCTGTCGCTCAGGAGATTCTTGCGTGACCGGCAGCCTGAAAGATATTTACCGGCAACGCGTTCTGGAGCACAGCCGCGCGCCGCACAACCAGCGCCGGACGGCTGCTGCAGACCGCGAGGTGACGGGCTTTAACCCCCTGTGTGGCGATAAGGTCACGGTGTACCTCGACCTGCAGGACGACTCGGTCAGCGATGTCGCGTTTGAGGGCAGTGGATGTGCCATTGCGATGGCATCGGCATCAATGATGACCGAAGCGCTGCGCGGTTTGCCGCACGACACAGCGCTGCAGCTGATCGAAGAGTTCGGGCAAATGTTTGCAGCCGATGCTGAACCGGAAAACCCGCGACTGGAGGAAGCCAAAGCACTGCACAGTGTGCGCGCCTACCCTTCCCGGGTTAAGTGCGCCACGCTGGCATGGAATACAGCCGAAGCAGCACTGCATGATTCAAACGTACAAGTCACCACCGAATAACAAATAAACAAGCCATATAAAGAACCGTAAATATGTTTAGTCAGGACAGCGAACCCGTCGTATTGAAACGCGATGTCAAAGCCATCGTCGTACCCGCAGGCATGGAAATTGACCTGCGCAAGGGCGCGCTCGTGTATATCACCCAGGCGATGGGCGGGAGCTTCACGATTTACCATGAAGGCAGCCTGTTCCGTATCCCGGGAACGGACGCGGATGCGCTCGGCAAAGAGCCGATGGAGCCGCCCGTGTTGCCGGAGAACGCGAGTGATGACGAATTCGAGCAGATTATCTGGGACCAGCTGAAAAGCGTTTATGACCCTGAAATTCCGGTCAACATTGTTGATCTGGGCCTGATCTACGACTTTGACGTCGCCAAAACAGAAAAGGGCGAACGCAACGTGATGGTGCACATGACACTGACAGCGCCCGGTTGCGGCATGGGAGAGATACTGGTGGAGGATGTCCGCGACAAGGTGGCGATCATCCCTACCGTCGCTCATGCAGATGTTGAGCTGACCTTTGACCCGCCCTGGAGCCGCGAGATGATGACGGAAGCGGCCCTGCTCGAACTCGGCATGATGTAGGCAAACCGGTAATGAAGAGACTCGGACTGCTGCGTCACGCCAAATCCAGCTGGGACGACGCCGGGCTGAGTGACTTCGACCGGCCGCTGAATAAGCGCGGCCTGCGTGATGCGCCGCGCATGGGCGCCCTGCTTCGCGAACGCGACGTGGCACCACAACGCATCATCAGCAGCACTGCCGTTCGCGCACGTTGCACTGCGGAGCTCGCTGCCCGCGAACTGGGCATTGATGAAAGCGACATACGCCTGACCGACGAGCTGTATCACGCCGGAGCCGGCACCATGCTGGACGTGCTCACTGAACTCGGCGATGACAAAGATTGCGTCATTCTGGTTGGCCACAATCCCGGCATCACCAGCCTGGCGAATTTTGTCGCGTCGGATGCGCGCATCGACAACCTGCCTACCGCGGGTTTTTTCTATGTGGAATCAGATATCAGCGAGTGGCCGGAACTGCGCGACAAACCCGGCAAGCTGGTGTTCTTTGCGTCGCCGAAAAACGACCTTGCGTAAGTAAGCGTTACTCTTTCAGCACGAAGGCCTGAACGGTGATCCGTTCGACCGCGAGCTCGGAACAGTAGGTCACTTTGTGGAATACCGTGTCCCGGTTAATGACCAGACGATTGGCTTTAGGCGAAACCGAACGCCCGTAACCATTCTTGTAGTCCTCGGCAGATTCATAGAAAACGAGATCGCCGAACCAGTTGTCGTTCCAGATATCGTTTAAATAATAAGTCATTGCAGTGTGCGTGTGCGCATCGGCATGCTCGCCCATACCCGAATTGCGCTGCCAGCGCAGCACGCCGACCACAATCGTGGCGTCATCATCGATCATGTCCGATTGCTTGGCAGCGTCCACGAATAGTCTCGCTTCGGCGGGCATATCATCGTCCGTAGAACGCCACTGACGACTCGAATAGCATTCGGAGAAATTGCGGACAATCATCATGTCCCAGCGCCGTTCTTCGCGGGTCAATTCGCATGACACGCTGAGCGCCCAGTTCTGCACACGAATGAAATCATTCTTACTGAGAAATCCGTCAACCACCCGCACACCGTCATGCGCAGCGGTAATGTGATTTTCCGCAACATTCATGCCGGGCGCCTTGCGAGGGCTGCCAGATACCCAGTCTCTTATTCTGCTGTATGTACTCATCCGCGAATCTGACACAGGCAGTGGTAGTAAATCCCGCGCGGGTCATTCCAGTTTCCGATATCTGGGACCACCACGTTGAGGTCGCCTCGCAGCCTCTCCAGCAGTTGCAAAAAGCCGGTGCCACTACTGTCGAAGCGGGTGAACAATTGCTGCAGCAACTCGAGGTATTGCATTAACATTTGTTCTGCCAGACTTAAGGGCTTTTCAATGTAATCAACATCCCAGCCGTCTTTCGGCAGACCTGCCAGACGCGCCGCGGCTTCAATCGCCTGATCGATGCCGCCCAGTTGATCGACCAGCCCCACATCCATGGCATCAACGCCAATCCAGATTTGACCGCGCGCCAGCTGATCGACGCGCTCCGGGGTCAGTTCACGATGCTCCGCGACCTTGCCGATAAACGTATCGTAGGCCGACCGGACGCTGATATCGAAGAGCTGCCGCCCTTCATCACCTAACTCCATCAGCGGGCTCATTTGGCCGGTAAGCGGCGTCGTGCCAATACCGTCGATAGTAACGCCGACTGACTCCAGACTGCGCTGGAAGGTGGGATAAATGGCGCCGACACCGATGGACCCGGAAATCGTCGTTTCGGCGGCGTAGATTTCGTCGGCCGCCATCGCAATGTAATAGCCGCCACTGGCGGCCGTACTGCTCATCGATGCGACATACGGCTTACCCGCCGCCTGCAGCGCCTGCAGCTGGTCAAGCACGATTTCGGAGGCGAACATGCTGCCGCCGGGGCTGTCGATCTGCAGCACCACCGCTCTGACCTCGTCGTTGCGCCGGGCCTGGCGGACCAGGCGCGCGAGGCTGTCACCGCCAATGGTGCCCGGTGGCGCCTCACCGTCCACAATCTCACCGCTGGCGACGATGACCGCGATACTGGAGTCGTTGTCGATCTCCAGATCCTGAAAGTCTGTGGCTGACAGATAGGTGCGAAAATCGATGTGCGCAAAAGTGTCGCTGCGATCTGCATCAACCCCCACGAGCTCGACCATGTAATCGCGAAACTGCTGACGGCTTTTCAGCCCGTCAATGAGGCCGGCTGCGATGGCGGCACTGCCGGCATCACCGTTAGCCTCCCGCAGCAGACTCACGCTGTTATTGATATAGCCGTCCAGCACGGCCGGCTCAAGGCCGCGCGCTGTCGCCACGTCGCGCCGATAGGCGGCCCACAGACGATTGAGCCACTTCTCAGCATTCTGCCGGTCTTCAGCAGACATGTCGTTGCGCAGGTAAGGCTCAACAAAGGATTTGAACTCACCGACGCGAAACACGTTAACGTCCACGTTCAGCTTCTCAATCGCCTCGGCAAAGTATGGCTTGTAGTAACCGAAGCCTTCAATCAGCACGAAGCCGAAGTCGTGCATGTAGATTTCATCCGCGCCGGCCACAAAGTGATACTGGGCCTGGGTGAAGCTGTCTCCCATTGCAATCACGGGCTTGCCACTGGTTTTGAATTCCGCGACTGCGTCCGCAATAACCTGCAGTTTGCTCAGGCCGCCACCCACGAGGTAGTCGGCGGACAGCACCACCGCAGCGATCCGGTCGTCTTCGGCCGCGCGCCGCAGGCTGGTGACGATATCGCGAACCTGTGTCTGCCCTTGCCCGCCCTGTACCTGCGACAGCGCGATATCGAAGGATTCACCGGCCCGCTGCTCCACGAGCACACCGTCCGGCGCAATGATGAGCGCAGCGCCGTCAGGTACGGTGATGGCTACATCAGACCGCCCTGTAAAGACAGCCACGAAAAAAACCACAATAAACAGAAAGAAAATAACCTGAACAGCTTTGACCAGCCGCTCTATAAAACGCCACAAAGAGCCGAAAAACTTCATCATTGGCTTGCGATCCCTGTCATGTATTTGCTGCTCAAGCCCCAGCTAGTCAGTGTAACTGATCCTGTATATTGCGCCGCGATGGTCATCACTCACTAACAGTGACCCGTCGGGCGCCGGCAGCAACGCGACCGGCCGGCCGAAATGCTCCTCGCCAATTAGCCAGCCGTCAGCGAACGGTTCATAACCCAGACTGCGTGTGCCGGACTCGTCGAGCCGCACCATCGAGACGCGGTAACCGATTTTGCTGCTGCGATCCCACGAACCGTGCTCCGCGATGAACACCTGGCCACGATACTCGTCGGGAAACATCTCGCCGTTATAGATATGAATGCCCAGCGGGGCGACGTGCGGCCCGAGCTCTTCGGCAGGCGGTACCGAATCGGCGCAGCTACCGAGCGCGGCGAACTCCGCCTGCGGCTCAACAATGTCGGTGCCGTGGCAAAACGGAAAACCGTAGTGAGCGCCCTCTTCTGCGACACGGTTCAGCTCACCAGGCGGCTGGTCGTCACCGAGCTGATCACGATTGTTGTCGCTGAACCAGAGTTCAGCGGTGTCCGGGTGCCACGCAAATCCGACTGAGTTGCGGATACCGCGCGCGACGACTTCGCGCTCACTGCCGTCGGTGTTCATGCGCACGATAAGACCCTGGTCCGGTTTGTCGCACACGTTACAAGGCGAACCGATGGTCATATACAGCTTGCCGTCAGGCCCGAATGCTATGTACTTCCAGCTATGCAGGCCTTTGCCCGGCAAGCCTTCAATCATGACTTCGGGTTCCGGCGGGTTGTCCAGACGGGATTCGATGTCGGCGAAACGCAGCAGACGGTGTCGTTCGACGACATACAAAGCGCCATCACGGAACGCGACGCCGGTCGGCAGCTTGAGCTTCTCCTCCAGCAAGAGCACCTCGGGCTCCGGCCCGAACACATCTTTTACAGCCCAGAGCTTGTTACGGAACATCGTGCCGACAAACAATGTCCCGTCATCGCCCCATGCCATCGCTCGGGCGTTCTCGACAGCAACCAATTGCTCAATGCGAAAACCGTCCGGCAGGTTAATGTCAGTCGCCGGCTCAAAAGCGGCCAGCTGCAACGGAAACATCAAACACAGCAGCAACAGACAGCGGCCTGACGAAAAACGACGTTTATTCATAGAAACCTCTTCATAGCTAACTCCGGGATGATCCGGGTCAGCGTAGCTCGAACAATATCAATCGATCATCATTAGTCGATCAAAAACAGTGAGAGCTGCGGCCAGAAGGTGATAACGATCACCGTGACCGCCAGCAGGAGCAGGAACGGGAACGTAGCCGCGTAAACCTGCAGTATTGGCTTATCAAATCGATAGCTGGCGATAAACAGATTCAAACCCACGGGTGGCGTCAGATATCCCAACTGCATAGCGGACAGAAAGATCATGCCCAGATGCACCGGATCGACGCCGAATTCCGCAGCCACCGGCAATATCAGCGGGACCACGAGCACCAGCGCCGAAAAGATATCGAGGAACGCGCCGAGCACCAGGAGGAACAGCAGCAGCAACCAGAGAAAACTCGTCCGGCCTTCCACATATTCACTCACAAGACCGACCAGTTGCTGCGGCACTTCCATGTCAATGACAAAGTTCGTCGATGCCAATGAAGCGCCGAGTATGAGCAGGATGCCGCCCACCAGCACCATCGACTCGCGCATGATCCCCGGCATGCGCGACAACCTGATTTCGCGGCGGATGACGACTTCCACGAGCACGACATAGACCGCAGTGACCGAAGCCGCTTCTGACACCGCCAGCAGCCCGGAATAAATACCACCGAGTACGACCAGCGGCAGCGGTAATTCCCACGCCGCATCACGCAGCGCCGCGTAGACCTCAGACCACCTGAAATCGCTCAGCGGTTGCCGGTTGCCGCGGTTGACCCACAGCGACCAGGCTGACAGTACGAGCAACATTAACAAGCCCGGCAATACACCGGCGGTAAACAGATCATCAATGCTGACTTCCGCAACAACGCCATACAATATGAGTGGCAGCGATGGCGCAAACAGCAAACCAAGGCTGCCGCCCGCAGTGACCAGGCCGAGATTGAAGCGTTCCGGATAACCGGCCTGCCTGAGCGCCGGATACAGAATGGCGCCCAGCGCGATGATGGTGACGCCGGATGCACCCGTGAATGCGGTAAAAAAGGCACACGCCGTGATGCTGACTATGGCCAGGCCACCGGGCATCCAGCCCATTATGGCCTGCGTCAGACGCACCAGTCGCGCCGGTGCCGCACTCTCACTCAGCACGTAACCGGCGAAAGTGAAGAGCGGGATGGCCAGCAGGATCGGCATCTCGGCGATGCTGTAAATCTCGATCGGCACTGCCACGCCGAGTCCCGGATCAAGCGCAATGAAACTCAGCAATGCACCGGCTGCGATCACCGCAAACAACGGCGCACCCAGCAACGCCAGAAACAGCAGTATCAGGGATACCAGTATCATGCGGCTGAGCCGGTGAACACAGTGCGAACACGCCTGAAGAACCAGATCAGATACCGCCAGCCCATCAGGAAGAAACTAACCGGCACGATGGCCTGAAAGATCCAGGCAGGCATATCAACCAGCAGGATATCTTCGAATTCGATCGCGAGCTGCACCATCGTGTTGCCATACCAGGCCAGCGCGAAACAGAGCGCTGCGGTAAATAATGCAACTATGGCCGCGGCGAATGCCTGCAGCCGGTCAGGCAGAAAGCGGGACAGCACATCGATAGAAATATGCCGGTCTTCACGGGCAGCAGCGACGCCCGCCACCATGGCGATCCAAAGCACCATCAGCCGCACCGCCTCGTCGCCCCAGAGCAACGAGCCGAAGCCCGTTTCACGCAGAAAAATCTGCGTGCAGGCCAGCAACGTCATGCCGCCGAGCAATAGCGCAAGGAGCAGGTTTTCGAAAAAGCGGCCGGTCCTGTCAGCCCAGTCCAGCATCCCCCGGCTACTCGGTCGCTGCGATTTCGGCAGCGGCAGACTGCGCCGCGCGATACTCCGCGAGCAACGTCACCATGTCGGTGTAGAGCGCTTTATCAGTAGCCTTGTCGCTCCAGATTTCCCGATTCGTCTTTTGCGCCACTGACTGCCAGTAAGGAACATCGTCAGTGTTCGACTCGACAGGCTTGATGCCGTTGGCAAGCAGTGCATCGTAAGCCTCGATATTGTCTTGCCGGTTAATCTCATCGAGTCGTTCGTATGTGGCCGTTATGACCTCGCGAACCACCGCCTGGTCCTCAGGTTTGATGCGCTTCCATGATTTTTCCGCTATACCCAGTATGCCGAGCGTATAGGCGACCGGCATCGGATTGACGTAGCCGACCTTGGTGTACCACTGCAGCAGCAATGCTCCGACGGGCGGCGTTACGATGACATCAATAAGGCCGGTCTGCAGACCCGTCATCACATCTGCCACCGGCAAAATAACCGGCGACAACTGCATCGACTCCAGTGCAGTGAAGCTAATCACGTCGCCTTCAGGCACCCAGATTTTCTTGCCCTCGAGATCGGCCTGCTCGGCGATCGGATCACCGCTCATGAAGGTCGCGAAACCGCCGCCAGCGAAACCGAAAGAAATAAAGCCCGCCTCTTCCAGCCCTGTCATTAGCCGCTCATCAAGCTTGCTGCGCACGTAGTCAACTTCGTCCTGGCTGCGGAATGCAAACGGCAAACCGTACAGTACGATGTCGAAATAGCGCTCGGCCATGCCGCTGGTGGTGAACGCTGCGCCCTGCAACTGCCCGATACGGATCTTGCGCAACACTTTCTTATCGTTGCCCATGACCCCGCCACCGTAAAACTTGAAGTTAACGCGGCCGTCGGTCCGCTCGCGGATCGTGTCGCCCGCAGCACGGTGCTCACGCATCCACTCAGAGCCTTCCGGCGCCACCGTGGCAATTTTGATTTCCAGAGCGCCGGCGGGCACCGCGAGCAACCCCATGCAGGCCAGTAAAAATACGCGAAAATGATTCATGAAAGTTATATAAATATCCGTATTTATTAGAAATAATTGTCAGCTGAGTCCAGCAGTTCCTGTGCCTGTATACGTGCCAGCTGATTGAATAGCGTCAGGCCGGGCTGTTGGACATCGGCTGCGAGCACTTCGTTCAACAACCGGTCGTGCAGGTCCCGGTCATAGATCAGGCGCGCGTAACTCCGCGCATATTCCACCTTAATGCCGAGATCCTTACCGTCAGAGAGCTCGATACCCCGCAGGAACCAGTCGCGCCCTTCCTCGGGACGACCGCCGAGGGATGCGGGACGCAACGTATTCAGTATGCCGAGATACATCGAGGTACTGGGGGCCAGCTTGCCAGGCTGCAGTGCCATCACCCGTTTCAGCGCCAGTTCCACTTTTGGCAGCGCGGCCAGCGCTTTAAAATCATCGGAGTGGGCACGGATCCAGGCTAACGTACTGAGGCTATAGCTATACAGCGCATCGCGATTATCGCTGCCTAACCCGGCGATTACGGTCTCGTAATCGGAATACGGCAACGTATCAATACCGCAGGTATCTTCTTCCGACGCACACAATGCGCGCACGCCGTAGTCACGCGCCTGCGTGGTCAGAATCTTTGCGCGGTCGTAGTCCGACACCAGCGCCGCACCGTAGGCGGCGTAGAGCTGAGCGGCTGCGGACAGTGTCGCTGCATTCTCACTGTCCGGCCCGTTGAGGCTGTCGAGCAGCAGCAAATAGGAAGGTAATGCCTCGCGAACCAGCTCCGGGTCGTTCTGATTCAGAATGGCTGTCGATAAATTGTCGGCGAGGTCAGCCGATACGCGGGAAATAACAGCGCCACAGCCGCTGACCAGCAGGGCGCCGGCCAGCACTGTGGCGAACGACAGGTTGCGGCGCAGGCGCGCCACCCGTCAGATCTTCTCTTTGATGCGGGCGGACTTGCCGCTGCGCTCACGCAGGTAGTACAGCTTCGCACGACGCACATCACCGCGGCGTTTCACCTCGATGCTGGCCACTGAAGGACTGTACGTCTGAAAAACGCGTTCCACCCCTTCACCGTGAGAAATCTTGCGGACCGTGAATGCGGAGTTCATGCCGCGATTACGCCGCGCAATGACGACGCCCTCAAAGGCCTGCAGTCGCTCGCGATTGCCCTCGCGAACACGAACCTGCACCACTACGGTGTCACCCGGGCCGAATTCCGGCACGTCGCGCTCCATTTGCGCCTGCTCAAGTTCCTGAATGATCTTACTCATCGTTCTGTCGTCCTGTTTCAAATTCCTGTCGCGCATCGCTGCTGCGCCCGTTTTATTCCTTCGCTGCCCCGCTGTGCGCGGCATTGTATTCCTGCAACAACTGCTGCTCTTCGGCAGTCAGCTCGCGGCCTTCAATCAACTCCGGCCGTCTGGCCAGTGTCCGACCCAGCGCCTGCTGTAAACGCCAGCGCCGAATTTCGGCGTGATTGCCATTCAGCAATACCGCCGGAACCTGCCGTCCGGCCACCACTTCAGGCCGGGTGTAATGCGGACAATCCAGCAGGCCCTCACTAAAGGAATCCTGCTCTGCCGATGCCTCATCACCCAGTACGCCGGGCAACAACCGCATCACCGCATCCATCACGACCAGTGCGCCGAGTTCGCCGCCGCTGATCACGTAGTCGCCGAGCGACAACTCATCATCGGCATGCGCCTCAATCAACCGCTCGTCAAAACCTTCGTAGCGCCCGCACACCAGCACTATCCCTGGTGTGGCCGCCAACTCCGTGGCGACTTCCTGATTGAACTTCCTGCCCTGCGGGGACAGAAATACAACCTTGCTGCCTTCCGGCATCTGCTCGCGAGCAGATGCGATCGCTGCGCTGACCGGTTCATATTTCAGAACCATGCCCGGGCCGCCACCGTAGGGCCGGTCATCCACTGTCTGATGCACGTCCCCTGTGAAATCACGCGGGTTGGTGCATTCCAGCCGCACCGCGCCGTTTTCCAGCGCCCTGCCCGTGACTCCCCAGGCAGCCGCATCCCGAATCATCTCCGGGAACAGACTGACCACATTCAGGTCCATTCGTCGTCCCAATCGACCTGCAGGCAACCGGCCTCCAGATCAACCGAGGTGACAGTCTGCCCCTCGATAAACGGGATCAGACACCGTCCGTTGCCGCGCCCGGCGTCATCGACAATCACCATCACGTCTGTCGAACCGGTCTCGAGCAGGTGGTCTATCCGACCCAGACACTTCCCGTGCTGATCATTGACCTGCAACCCTTCGAGGTCAGCCCAGTAGTACTGGCCGACTTCAGGTTCCGGCAGACGATCCCGACCTACAATAATCTGCAAGCCTTTCATCTCTTCGGCGGCGTTGCGATCGGCGACGCCTTCCAGCCGCGCGACCCAGCCTTTTCCGTGCGCCTTACTCTCCAGCACACCGACGACCGTATCCGGCCGGTTGCCCCGGCTGTCGCATAACGTCCAGGGCGCGTACTTAAATACATTCTCTGCGGGATCAGTAAACGAGGTAATTTTTACCCACCCCTTGATGCCGTAAGCACCGGCGATGCGACCTACCGGAACGCTGACGTCAGGAACCGCAGAACGGTTCATATTCATGCGCGTTTAGGCGGCCTCGGCGCCCTGAGCCTTGCGATAACCTTTCAACAGCTTGCTGACGCGATCGGAAGGCTGCGCGCCTTCGCCGATCCAGTGGTCAACACGCGGCAGATCAATACGCAGACTGTCTTTCTCATCCGCAGCGATGGGATTGAAATACCCCAACCGCTCGATATAGCGACCATCGCGCTTGTTGCGCTGGTCCGTGACAACTATGTGGTAGAACGGACGCTTCTTCGCGCCGCCCCGGGCTAAACGGATGGTGACCATCTGTTCCTTACCTCTAAAAAAGCCAGAAAACCGCTGCGCCAGCCAATTTGAGTGCTGGCCATGCAGACAATAAAAAACTCGGCGGAACCGTGGCTCCGCCGATATTTGAGGCTGCGAATTTTACTGGAAATTCACCGGATGTGAACCATTTACGGGCATCAATTGCGGCTTTTCAGGCCCCTTGAGGCGGAATTCAGCCGGATTCCTTGTTGTGACGCATCATCACGCCCTGTTTCATGGCGGATCAGCGGCCCAGCAAGCCGCCCAGCCCGCCCGCGCCGCCCATGCCCCGCATCATCTTAGCCATGCCGCCTTTGCCCATTTTCTTCATGGCTTTCTGCATTTGCAGATGCTGTTTCAGCAGGCGATTGACGTCCTGAATCTGCAGCCCGGCCCCGGCAGCAATCCGCTTCTTGCGCGAGCCGTTAATTTTTTTCGGAAAGCGGCGCTCAGCGGGCGTCATTGAATTAATGATCGCCACTTGTCGGCGCAGCATTTTGGTATCGATACCCTGCGCCAACTGATCTGCGTCAACATTGCCGGGCAACGGCATTTTTTCCAGCAGGCTTTTCATGTCGCCCATATTGAGCATCTGGCTCAGCTGGTCGCGCATATCCGTGAGGTCGAAACCTTTGCCACTGCGCAGCTTGCCCGCGAGCTTTTCGGCTTGGTCACGATCAACCTTCTGCTCAACTTCCTCGACCAGACTGAGCACATCGCCCATGCCGAGTATGCGATTGGCCATGCGCTCAGGATGGAAAACCTCGAGGCCTTCCACGTCTTCGCCGGTGCCAAGAAACTTAACCGGTGCACCCGTAACTTCCCGAACCGACAACGCCACACCACCGCGCGCATCGCCGTCGGTTTTGGTCAGCACCACGCCGGTCAGCGAAAGCGCGTCGCCGAAAGCCTGTGCAGCATTGACCGCGTCCTGACCGGCCATGCTGTCCACTACAAACAAGGTTTCGGCCGGGTTGGTCTCCGCCTGCAGCTGACGCAGTTCGTCGAGTAAATCATCTTCCAGACGTGTGCGGCCGGCGGTATCAAGAATGACCACATCAATCATGTTTTTGCGCGCTTCCGTCAGGGCAGCCTGCGCAATGTCGAGGGGTGTCTGCCCCTCAGTGAACGGCACGAAAGGAACGTCGACGCGTTCGGCCAGTTGCTGCAGTTGCAACATGGCGGCCGGACGACGCGTATCCAGACTGACCAGCAACGGCCGCTTTTTGCCACGTTGTTTAAGCCACAACGCGAGCTTGGCCGCCGTTGTCGTTTTACCCGCACCCTGCAAACCAGCCAGCAGCATGACCGCAGGCGGCTCAGCACGAAACTCGAGCTCAACCGTGTCGCCACCGAGCGTGCGCGTCAGCTCCTGGCTAAGAATACGGATGAAGACCTGACCCGGCTGCAGACTGCGCGCCACTTCTGCACCAACCGCACGTTCTCGTACACGGGCGATCAGTTTTTTGACCACCGGCAACGCCACGTCAGCCTCAAGCAGGGCCATGCGCACGTCACGCACCGCGCCCTTAATGTTGTCTTCTGTCAGTCTGCCGCGACCGCGCAGGCCACCGGCGATATCGCGCAATCGCGAACTCAGGCCGTCGAACATGTTGAACCCTGTGGTTGTCGTTGCCGGCATTGTACCCAGATCGCGGATAGCCGGCATTGCCGCGCACCCTGCGCGGTGTCTGCTAAACCAGTTGCAGTGCCTCCAGCGCCCCGCGCAGATAATCAACGCCGACCAGCTGGATACCATCCATAGGCTTTTTTGGCAGATTTGCGCGCGGCACAACAGCGTGCGTGAAGCCGCGCTTGGCGGCTTCCTGCAGCCGTTCTTCCCCGAACGCAACCGGACGTATTTCGCCGGCCAGCCCGACCTCGCCGAATACGACGGTGGTCTGGGGAACAGGCCGGTCCCGCAGACTCGACACCGTGGCCGCCAGTGCTGCGAGATCGGCGGACGTTTCCGAAATCCGCACGCCGCCGACCACATTGATAAAAACGTCGTACTCGTATGCGCTGACACCCGCATGCCGGTTCAGCGTTGCCAGTAACATCGACAGCCGGTTCTGATCGAGACCCAGCGCCAGACGGCGGGCGGCGCCGGCGCCCGACTGGTCAGCCAGCGCCTGCACTTCGATTAACAGCGGGCGACTGCCCTCCCGCGACACAGTAACCACACTGCCGGAGACAGCCTCCGGGTGCCGGGACAAAAAAATTGCCGAGGGGTTTTTGACCTCGCGCATGCCGTTTTCGGTCATCGCAAAAATGCCCAGTTCATTGGCGGCGCCGAAACGATTTTTGATGGCGCGCAGAATCCGGTAGCGACTGTCGGATTCGCTCTCGAAATACAGCACGGCATCAACCATGTGCTCAAGCACCCGCGGACCCGCGATGTTGCCCTCTTTGGTGACATGGCCAACCAGCAAAACGGTGGTGCCGGTCGTTTTCGCAAATCGCACCAGTTGCGACGCTGACTCCCGCAACTGGCTGACGGACCCGGGCGCCGAGGTCACGTCTTCGCTGTACATCGTTTGCACTGAATCGATCACCACACAATCGGGCTTTTCGGTCTGTAACGCCTGCAGCAAATGCTCAACACAGGTTTCCGCCATTACCGTCAGTTCTGAGGCATCAATTTCGAGCCGCCGGGCGCGCATCGCGATTTGCTGCAGGGATTCCTCGCCGGTTACGTACATCACCGAGCGATCAGCGGGCTGACCTCCCGCGGCCTGCAACAACAACGTCGATTTACCGATGCCGGGATCACCGCCAATCAGCACGACAGAGCCGGTGACCAGCCCGCCCCCCAGTACACGGTCAAATTCACGGATACCGGTAGGCGCTCGTTCGATGTCTGCCTGATCGACGTCCTGCAACCGCTGCCCTTTGACCTCACCCGCGTAACCGGCCCGCTTTTTAGGCGCCGGGGCACCCGCCTCCAGCGCATTCCAGCTGCCACACGCAGGGCACTGACCCTGCCATTTCAACGTATGTCCGCCGCATTCTCTGCAGACGTAGGAGGTGCCGGCTTTAGCCATTTTTTATCCGTGCCGCCAAAACTGTGATCATCGTCTCATCCCGGGGCTTCAGAAATGCCTGAAAGCCGCATGTTTAAAGGGAAAACGCCACTTGGTTCTCATCATTCAACCGCTGCTTGAATTTAACATGTGCCAATGAATTCAAGCGTCACCCAAAAAAGAATCTCCGGCAGCGCCGGAATACTCATCGGCACGCTCGTGCTGACCGCTCTGCTTGTCACGCTGTTTGCGCGCCTCGGCGACTTTGAAGGCCTTGTCTACGAAACGTTTCAGCGCTACCAGTTTGAGCCCGCGTCTGATCGCATTGTGCTGGTTACAGTGGATGCTGACAATGCCGACGTATGGGGTGCAGCGGGTTTCGGGGATCTGGTAGAAAAACTTGACAGTCTCGGCGCCGGACTTATCGCCGTCACCGAGCCGCTCGTGCTCCCGGACGTGCCGCCGACCGAGCAGATCAATGCGCTTGCGGAACTTCAGCGCCAGGCGGCACGCTCAGGCGATACGGCAGGAAATCTGAGTCGCCTCGCCAAACAGCTGAAAGGTTTCCGCAAAAACTATGACGAACAGCAGGAACTGACCCGCAAACTAAAACGGGTCGGCAATGTTGTATTGTCAGCGCACCCGAGTGAGTTCGGCAGTCGCGAGTCGCTCTCCGACGCATGCGCGAAGCATCAGGTCAACCTGCAGGGGGCCGATAACAATGCTGCTGGCAACGCACCAGAACAGAATGCAGTTTGGCTGCCGCCGGCAGCCGTGTGTGCCGCAAGCCAGAGCGTGGGCTTCAGCCAACGCTCAGCGGCACGCGGAATGAACCTGCTGATCAACGTCAACGGTACGCTGCTACCCTCATTGCCGCTCGCCATTCTGGCGGCAACCGAGGGCTCTAATCGCGACATCGTGGTGGCTTCAGATCGCGCGCTGGCTTTGGGCGAACGCGCTCTGTACACGGGCAACGGTTACGAGGTCCTGCCGCGTAACTACTACGGCCGCGACGACAACCCGGTGTTTAGCACCGTTTCAACGACCGCCGTACTTGAAGGCTCGCTGGACAAGGGCGTTTTGCAGGACCGCATTGTCCTGATCGGCAAAACCGCCGTAACCGGTGACAACGGCGACGGTGAACTGCTGCAAACCGCAACCGCGCTGTCGAATCTTCTTGAGGGTGAATATCTCCTCCGCCCGCAATGGCTGAACTGGCTTGAGCCCGGCATGATGGCTGCGATTCTGGTGGTCGTGCTTGCCTGGCTGCCCGGTATGCCGGCTGTCGGCGCTGTGTTGGTCGGTCTGATGCTCGCGACAATAGTGCTGAGTATTCAGGCCTGGATGCTGGTCGCAGAACACATCTGGATACAGCTCGGGACTGCAGCGCTGTTCGCGGCTATTGCGGTCTGGCTGGCAAGTGCACTGCGGGCACGGGTTAAAAGCGTCGAGGCCACTCACGACGACAATACGCCGGCAGACAACGCCGCACGCGCCCGGAATCGGGCCGAGGAACTCGATCTGGAATTCTCGGTATTGCGCCAGACAGCGTTCACGGACGACACGAAAGAGAAGATGTATCAGATCGCGTTCGAGCATGGCCGCGCCGAGGAGTTTGCCCGCGCCGAACGGGTACTGCGATACATCTTTCAGCAGGATCCTGACTATAAAGACGTTGCCAAATTGCTCAAGCAACTGAGCGGACAGGACAATTACGAATCATCGCCGCAAGCTGTCAGCGCAGCACCGGAAACAAAAGCGCCAACGGAAAAAACACCTGCCAGCGACTCGATCAAAAACGACAAGCAGATGTTAGGCCGCTACACGATTGAGAAGAAGCTCGGTCAGGGCGCAATGGCCACGGTCTATCTCGGCACAGATTCGAAGATCGGTCGGAAGGTCGCAATCAAGACTGTGGCGCTGGCCGAAGAGTTCGATGATGCGAAACTTGAGGAAGCCCGGCTGCAATTCCTCCGCGAAGCAGAGTCTGCCGGCCGTTTGAACCATCCGAACATCATCGCGATCTATGATGTCGGCGAAGATCAGGACGTTTCCTACCTTGCCATGGAGTATTTCGACGGGGTGTCGCTGCTACAGCACGCACAACGCGATGATCTGTTGCCGACGAGCTGGGTCATGGAATTGATAGCCCGAGCTGCCGATGCCCTTGACTACGCGCACGCTCAGGGCGTGGTACATCGTGATATCAAACCCGCCAACATCATGTATCACGCCGCGTCGGACGACGTAAAACTGACTGACTTCGGCATCGCCCGCCTGACCGACACCAGCCGCACGAAAACCGGCATCATACTCGGCACGCCTTCATTCATGTCGCCCGAACAGCTGACCGGCAGCGCCGTGACCGGGCAGTCTGACCTATACTCGCTGGGCGTCACAATGTATCAGCTGCTGACGGGCGTGGCCCCGTTCCGCGCCGACACCATCCCCAAGCTCATGGACAAAATCATGAACGCGAAGCCCCGGCGGGTCTCTGAAATTAGGGATAACCTTCCGCCGTGTGTCGATAGTATTATTGAGACGGCACTGGCCAAAGATCCGGATAACCGCTATTCCAGCGGCCGGGCGATGGCGATGGCATTACGTGATTGCGCTAAGGAATTCGGAGGCTACAGTTGATCAGCCTGCAAAACAAAATTGCTGCTGTCGAACTGACCGATACCGGGCGGGTTCGCGATCATAACGAGGATGCTGTTGGCAGCATTCGCGATGCAGGGCTGTACGTGCTGGCTGACGGCATGGGCGGCTACAACGCGGGTGAAGTGGCGAGCGACATTGCCGTAAAAACGGTGATGAAATTCGTCAGCGATGCCGTAGAACGCGAGGACCGTGCGGACCCGGAGTCGGATACCGGCCTGATGCGTCAGACGATTGTGCTCCGTGACGCGATCGCGCGCGCTAACAAGATTATTCATCAGACTGCACAAAGTCAGGCCAGTTGCGAAGGCATGGGCACCACCATCGTGGCCTGCCTGTTCTATGACAACCGCTTGTCTATCGCGCATGTCGGCGATTCCCGGCTCTACCGAGTGCGCGACGGGCGACTCGAGCAGATCACGATGGACCACTCCCTGCTGCAGGAGCTGGTGGACCGCGGCTTCTATACGCGCGAAGAAGCGGAGCGCGCTACCAACCGCAACTACGTGACCCGGGCATTGGGTGTGGAAGCCACGGCACAGGTGGATCTGGCAGAAATTGAAGTACTTCCCGATGACATGTTCCTGCTCTGCTCAGACGGGCTGACGGACATGGTTGACGACGAGGAAATCCACTTAACGGTCAGCACTTTTAGTGCTAGTCTTGACATAATCGGTCAACAACTGATCCAGCTCAGCAACGACCATGGGGGTAAAGACAACGTGTCTGTGATCCTCGCTCGTGCGCTTGAGGCATTCCCCGCCAGGGTCGGGGTGCTGGGCCGGCTCAAACAGGTTTTAGGGTTTTAGGGTTATCAGGCCCATGAAGGAAGGTCGCGCATGGCACGATTGATATTGAGCCTCGGGGGTCAGGTTCTGGCCGAATTCAATATGACCAAGGAACGCTATACCGTCGGGCGTCTGCCGGATAATGACATCCGCATAGACAACCCGGCCGTGAGCGGTCATCACTCATTGGTTATTAACATTCTCAACGACTCGTTCCTTGAGGACCTGAGCAGCACGAACGGCACCTACGTAAACGGCAAGCTGATCAAGAAGCACGCGCTTCAGCACGGCGATGTCATTACGGTCGGTCATCACCAGCTGCGCTTTGCGGAGACGGTTGCCGAGGACGAGGAGCAGGACGACGAGTTCGCCCGCACGATGATTATCGACAGCTCGCAGGAAGCTCTGCAGAAGCAGGCTGCAAAGCTGTCGGAGTCTGCCGAAACCGAGCAGGAAGCTGAAGTCGAAGCAGCGGTGGCTGCGGCACCTAAGCCCATCCGCAACGCCAAGATGCAGGTTATGAATGGCAAATTCGCGGGTCGTGAAGTTGAACTTAACAAAGCCCTGACTACGCTTGGCAGTCCGGGCGCGCAGGTCATCGCCGTGACCAAGCGTTCGGAAGGCTATTTTGTCGTAATGGTTGAGAACAAGAAGCCGGACAACCCGCCCAAGATCAATGGTGAGCCGCTGGGTTCGCAGGCCCGTAAGCTTGACGACAATGACATCGTCGAACTGATCGGCATCAAGATGGGCTTTTTCTCAAGCTAAATACGCGCTGCCGAAGGTTCCGGCCTGCAGCGGTATAGCTTTGGCTACATAAGGGCTTCTGCCTGTTCGTCGATGTATTGATGCGCGACGCGGTCACTCAGGCCGCACATCAACTCGTACGGGATCGTGCCGGCGCGCGCTGCGATCTCTTCAATGGGCAGATGCCCGCCCCACAAGACCACCGGATCACCCACCTGGGCGACAGGTACGTCCGTGAGGTCAAGATTTATCATGTCCATCGACACGTTACCGATCAGCGACACCCGGCGCCCATTCACCAGGACAGGCGTGCCTGAAACAAGGTGTCTGGGGTAGCCGTCGCCGTAACCGACTGACGCCACACCCACCACGGTGTCGCGGCGCGCGCGCCATGCCCCGCTATAGCCGACACGGGAGCCACGCTTGACGGTCTTAACTGCAATTAATCGCGACTCAAAACTCATTGCCGGCAGCAATCCGAGCTCGCGTGCACTTTTGCCGCGGACCGGCGAGGCACCGTACAACGCGAGCCCGGGGCGCACCCAGTTGTCGCCGAGATAATTCAGGTCGAGGGACGATTCCATGGTCTGGGGCCACATCAGCACGCCCGCTGAGTTAGCCACACTGACATCGCCCTGGAAATTGCCGAGAGCGGAACCAAAGCGCCGCATCTGCTCCATCGTAACCGGGCTGTCGGCATCATCAGAACACGCGAGGTGGGTCATCACGACCACGCCTTTTTGCAACACAGACAGGGTGGCCAGTCGCTGCAGACAGGTTTTCAGTTCGTCCGGCCGGAATCCCAACCGGCCCATACCGGTATCAATTTTTAGCCAGGCACGCAGCAGACCCTTACCCTCTGCTGCTGCCAGCAGACTGAAATGCGCCGGATCATGCACCACGATTTGCAGGTCGTGCGCGATCGCGGCACGCACTTCGTCGCCGCTACTGCACCCTTCCAGCAATACGACGGGCGTGGTAATCCCGGCCTCGCGCAGCCGCACGCCTTCAGACACCCGGGCGACCCCCAGTGCATCAACGTCGCCCAGAATACGGGCAACATTGACGAGCCCGTGACCGTAGCCGTTGGCTTTGATCACGGCCATCAGCCGGCAACCGGCTGCGGCCGCCCGCACCCGCTCAAGGTTCCGGCGAATCGCATCGACCCGGACAACGGCTACCGCTGGGTAAGACACTAGAAACCCTGGTCGGGTGGTATGTCGAATTCCCGTACGTGATTTTCGAAACGGGAATACTGACCGAGGAACGTCAGCGGGAAGTCGCCGATTTCGCCATTACGGTGTTTCGCAATGATCACATCGGCCTGGCCTTTCTTGGGCGTCTCAGGGTTATAGACCTCGTCACGATAGATAAACAGGATCAGATCGGCATCCTGCTCAATGGCACCCGATTCGCGCAGGTCAGACATGACCGGACGCTTGTCCGGCCGTTGCTCGACGCTGCGATTCAGCTGCGACAGCGCGATGACCGGCACTTCAAGCTCACGCGCCAGCGACTTCAGGCCCCGGGAAATTGCCGAGATTTCTGTCGTCCGGTTTTCAGCCGTCCCCGGCACCTGCATCAGCTGCAGGTAATCCACGACAATGAGGCCGAGCCCGTGCTTGGCCTTCAGCCGTCGCGCCCTCGAGCGCAGATCCATCGGGCTCAGCGCCGGCTGATCATCAATATGCACCGGCGCCTGCGACATCTGATGCAGCGCGCTGGTAATGCTCGGCCAGTCACTGTCAGCAAACTTGCCGTTACGCAGATTGCTTTGCGGGATCTTGCCCAGTGACGACACAAAACGCATGGCCAGCTGTTCAGCCGACATTTCCATGCTGAACACGGCCACAGGCTGCGGGTCGGATACATTAAACGCAACGTACTCGGCAATATTGAGCGCCAGCGTGGTTTTACCCATCGACGGCCGCCCTGCCAGAATTATCAGGTCACCTTTTTGCAGGCCCTGCGACTTTTCGTCGAAGGCCTTGTAGCCGGTCGGCAGGCCGGTGATAGCGGCACCCGCCTGGTGCAACTCAGTCAGTTTGTCGACCATGCCGACACAGACTTCGTTCAGCGATTCGAAATCGCCCTTTTTCTTGATGCTCTCTTCAGCAATTTCAAAGACTTTTTGCTCGGCAACGTCGACCAGGTCAGCGGCATTCATCCCGTCAGGGTTGTAACCGCTGGCCGTGATGTCCTGACCGACATCAATCAGGCTGCGCAGCAACGATTTCTCGCGAACAATGGCCGCGTAGCCGGTGATATTGGCAGCGCTTGGCGTTTCGGTCGTGAGCGTGCCGATATATTGCAAACCGCCCACCTGGTCGGCATTGCCGGTGCTCTCGAGGTAATCGTTGACGGTCACCGGATCGAGCGGCTGCCGGCGCTCTGCCAGCATTTTCAGCGCCCCGAAAATGAGCTGATGGCCGGGCATATAAAAATCAGCCTCGGTCACGGTGCCGGAAACGTCGTCCCAGGCTCGCGGGTCGAGCATGATGCCGCCGAGCAGCGCCCGCTCAGCCTCGACGGCTGCCGGACGCATCTTGATATGATCGTTTATCGACGCGTCGTAATACTCATCGTTATCGACCGACCGCACCATTGCTCAGCTACTCGGCTCCGGATGCAGTTTCAGCATCGTCTGCGCCGGGATCAGGCTCCGTGACTTCCGTCGTGTCGATGACGGCGCCGGTTTCGCCGACCACGTTGACGGTGATCGTGACATTGACGCTGCTGTGCAGATGAATTTCAACTTCATGCGCACCGGTAACACGCAGAGGCCCGTCGGGGAGACGCACTTCGCTGCGCTCGACTTCAGTGCCGGCAGCGGTCGCGGCTTCAGCAATGTCGACCGTACCGATCGAACCAAACAATTTGCCTTCTTCACCGGCGTTCGCAGTGATTTCAAGCGTCATGCCGTCGAGCTTGGCCGCACGTGCTTTAGCTGCGTCGACCTCTTCAGCCTGCTTGGCCTCAAGCTCAGCACGGCGCTTTTCAAAGATTTCGATGTTCTCGGGGGTTGCTAAGGTCGCTTTGCCCTTCGGCAACAAGAAATTGCGACCGTAACCGGCCTTCACGTTGACCTGATCGCCAATATTGCCGAGGTTTTCAACCTGCTCCAGCAGTATGACTTCCATTGTTTCTCTCCTGTGGCCGGCATCCGGCCCGTTCTCAATTAAACCATACACACCCATGCGTCACGCAATGGCGCAAGCTGTGTAAATCCTGTGGCTATCTCGCCTCTGGCGCCTGTGGCTTGCGCCGCAGACTGAACCAGTTATCTACAAAACCCAGTGCTGCCAGCAGCGCCAGCAATATGACCAGCAGCTGCACCATCAACACGGAGACAATCACCGCAGCCAGCCACCAGTTGCGTGGCCAGTTCAACCGCTCAGCCCACCAGGCTACGACTGCCGCACCCTGAAAGCTGAAGGCTGCGCCGAACAACAGCAGCACGCCGTTCAGCGGCGCGCCGATCAAGGATGCTAATCCCGCTACTGCGGCGAGCCCGCCGATCACGTACCCGAGACGCAACTGGCGAAACTCAGAAGCCAGTGTCGGTCCACCCGCTACCCGCGCAGCCCACGACAACCCCAGCAATAACGACAGCAGCGCACCGCTGAGGACAAATGCAAACAGTCCGCCACTCATCAGCGCTGCCTGCTGCTCCAGATCAACCGGGATGTTCACGCCCTGCCGTTCCAAATCCGCATACCAGGCTTCCAGTATCGGCAACCAGTACGACACGGCGTCACCCACTGACAGCAGGAACAACACCATGCCCGCCAGCGCCAACAACACCGTCGCCTGCACCGTCAGTGTCAGCGAACCGGTGCGGTTGGCCAGTGCGCCCAGCAAAATCCAGACCGCCCAGCTGAATACCGCACTGCCCGCGAGAGTCACGACATCCATGCCGGACACGAAACCGAGCCCCAACAGCAATGCCAGCCCTGCGGCACAATCAATCGTGGCTTCGCGTGGCCCGCGCAGCATGGCCGTCATCACGACGGCAGCGGCACTGACAACGCCCAGCAGCGGCAGGGGAAACAGCCCGGCGATGATGACGACTCGCCGGATCCGATGTCCTGCCAGCCATGTCGCAAACGCGGACATGAGTGCAGGGTCAGCCGGTGTCTAGTGCTTGTCGGTATAAGGCAGCAGAGCCAGATAGCGGGCGCGTTTTACAGCGGTCGCCAGCTGACGCTGGTAATTAGCCTTGGTACCGGTAATTCGGCTCGGGACGATCTTGCCTGTTTCGGTGATGTAGTTGCGCAGTGTGTCGAGATCCTTGTAATCGATCTCTTTCACACCCTCCGCAGTGAAACGGCAATAACGACGACGGCGAAAAAATCTGCTCATTACGTATTCCTATAAATTCTGTGTGTTAACCGGCGGCCTGTTTAGGCTCATCCGCGTCGGCATCATCTGCAGCTTCGGCGGCGGGCTCGTCGGCCTCGCTGTCGTCGTCAGCCGGCGTGTCTGCCGGAGCGTCAGCGGATGCCTCTTCCGGCGGATTCTCGGCGGCCGGTGCTGCAGGCTTTTCGTCCTGACTGTCGTCCTGTTCATCTTCCGACTTCGCCAGCGGTGACGCTTCGGTGACTGCCTCATCGCGACGAATCACGAGGTGCCGAAGCACAGCATCGTTAAATTTGAATGCGTTGAGGATTTCGTCCAGCACAGATTGTTCGCACTCAATGTTCATGAGTACGTAATGGGCTTTGTGAATCTTGTTGATGGTGTGCGCGAGTTGCCGGCGGCCCCAGTCTTCGAGGCGATGCATCTGACCGCCACTGCCCGTGACCATGCCCTGGTATTTTTCCACCATGGCAGGCACCTGCTCGCTCTGATCCGGATGGATCAGAAATACTATTTCGTAGTGTCTCATTGTGACTCCTTACGGGTTAACAGCCACCCGGCAATCCGGTGTGGCAAGGAGCCTTCCGCCGCCTCAGGACTACTGTCCGGACACCGCAGAAGGGGCCGGAATCGTACAAGACGCCCCGGCAGGATACAACTGCGGGGCGCCCCCGCTCAGCGTCGCTGGCGCATCGCCTCGTAGAGGCAGACACCCGCAGCGACGGACACATTGAGACTCTCCACTGTGCCGAGCATCGGCAAATGCACCAATGCGTCGCAGCATTCACGGGTCAGGCGACGCAGGCCCTTGCCTTCAGCACCCATCACCAGCGCCAGCGGGCCCGTCAGATTGGCGTCGAACAGCGCCGTGGCGCCCGACTCGTCGGTGCCGATCAACCAGACATTCAGTGCCTGCAGCGCCCGCAAAAAACGCGCCAAATTGGCCACCCGGGCTATCGGCTGGGTTTCGGCCGCGCCGCTCGCGACCTTGCTCACGACGGGTGTTATGTCTATTCCCCGGCTGCGGCCGACCACCACCAGATCGACGCCGGTCGCGTCCGCGGTGCGCAGACACGCGCCGAAGTTCCGCGGGTCTTCCATGCTGTCGAGCACGAGTATCAGCGGGTGCCTGCCGGTGTCACCTGAGCTATCGATCAGTGATTCGATCAGCGACAGGGCCTGATGATCATCCAGCGGCCCGTGATCCGCCATGGCGGCGGCAACACCCTGATGCTTGTCGGTGCCGGTCAGCTCCGCCAGTTCATCTGCACTCAGGCGCTCCACACGCACCTGATGTTGGCTCAGCGCTGTTTGCAGGCGCGCTGCACGTTTGCCGCGCATCCCGTCCTGCAAATAGATGCGCAATAAACTGTCACCGTGAAGCTCCAGCGCCTTGATGACGGTATTAATTCCGTAAATCGTGCGTTCTTTCATTCAGCCAGCCGCAGATCAACCTTGGCTTCTTCAGTATCCACCTGCACCACGCGCACACGCAGCTTGTCACCCAGACTAAAAGTGTGCCCGGTCCGCTCACCACGCAAACGCAAACCGCCATGTTCAAGGTGGTAATAATCGCGACCCAGATTGGTCACGTGTATCAGCCCTTCGACATACAAATCCTGCAGCATCACGAACACGCCGAAGTGCTTGATAGCGGTGATTACGCCGTCGAAATCATCGCCTACATGTTCACTGATATAAATCGCCTTGTAGCGGGATTCCACGTGGCGACTGGCTGCTTCAGCCTGACGCTCAAGCTGCGAACTGGTGCGCCCGAGCTCTTCCATGTCCGGCAGCTTGTAGTCGAAAGCGCCGGGTTTACCGCCGGCAATCAGATGACTGATACCCCGGTGCACCAGCAGATCGGGGTAACGGCGTATCGGCGACGTGAAATGCGCATACGCATCGAGCGCCAGGCCGTAGTGCCCCTCATTGGCCGGCTGGTATACCGCCTGCGCCAGTGTACGCAGCACCGATACAGCAAGCACCGCAAAGTCGGGGCGTTGGCGCAGGTCATGCAAAATCTTATTGAGCGCGCGCGGCTGGGTTCGCGCCTCCTTCGTCACTTTGAACCCCAGCTCCTGCAGCATCACCCGCAGCTCCTCAAACCTGTCCGGCTCAGGCTGCGGGTGCACGCGATAAAGATTGGGCAATCGCTGCTTACCTAAAAATCTGGCTGCCTGAACGTTCGCCGCAATCATGCATTCTTCTATCAGCATGTGAGCCTCGTTGCGGTGCCGCGGCGCAACCGATTCGATCGTGTGCTCATCCCGCATGGTGATAACGACTTCCGGCAGCTCAAGGTCTAACGCGCCCCGCCGGCCGCGCGCTTTGGCAAGACCCCGGTACACGCCGTATAAATTTTCGATGTGCGGCAACAGCTCGCCGAGCTTGTCGCGCGCCTGCTTGTCGTCCTCGCCAACAGCCGTGTGCACTTCGTTGTAGGTCAGCCGCGCATGCGAACGCATCACCGCTTTATAGAATTTTGAATGCTCCACCTTGCCGTTGGCGCTAATACGCATGTCGCAGACGAGGCAAAGCCGGTCAACATCGGGGTTGAGGGAGCAAAGCCCGTTTGACAGGGCCTCGGGCAGCATCGGCACGACCCGCCCCGGGAAGTACGTTGATGTGCCGCGACGACGCGCTTCTTTATCGAGCGCGTTGTCTTTGGCAACGTAATGCGAAACATCGGCAATCGCCACCAGCAGCCGCCAGTCTTTGCCGTCCTCGCCGGCCGGCTCCGCATAGACCGCATCATCGAAATCACGCGCGTCCGCGCCATCAATCGTAACGAGCGGCGTATCCCGCAGATCGGTGCGACCCTGTTTGTCAGCTTCAGCAACATCGGTGCCGAGCTTGCTCGTCTCAGCAAGCACTTTTTTCGGCCACTCATCACGCAACCCAAAGCTCTCAATGGCCAGCGTGACAAGCATGCCCGGATCGTCCGAATTGCCGAGGATACGGGTAACCTTTGCCTGCGCCTCCCGGCGCGCAGTCGGGTACACGATGATTTCCACTTTGACCAACTGGCCGTTTTTAGCCCCTGCGGTGTCGTTAGCGGCAATCAGGTAGCTGTCCTGGGCGCGCGAGGCGATTTCGATGACGTAATTGAGGCCACGATCGACCACAAAACGCCCTACCGCGGTCTTCTTGCCGCGCTCGAGGATTTCAACCAATGCGCCCTTCGGCCGGCCCTTGCGGTCCTGCCCTGCCAGACGAACAGCCACGCGGTCGCCGTCCAGCAGCTGTCGCATCTCGTGCGGCGGCAGGAACACATCCTCGCCGCCTTCTTCAGGAATCAGAAAGCCGAATCCGTCGCGATGGGCTGCCACTTTGCCAACCACCGCGTCGATCTTGTCGATAAGACAGTATTCGTTCTTGCGGTTAAGCAGGAGGCGCCCGTTACGAACCAGCTTCTTGAGTTTTTTCTGCAGGCCCTGACGCTGCTTCTCACCTTTCAGGCCGAAATGTTTAACCAGCGCCTTGAAGTCCTGCGGTACTCCACGCTTCTCCATCTCGGCCATAATCTCGGCCGGGCCGGGTATCGCGTGCTCGTAGGGTTCCATAGGGGCGGAGCATAGCGCGTTGACAAGCATAAAGCCTGTCTGTAGATTCTCGGCCTCGCTGCCCGCTCGGGCTTGCCGCACCTGCCCAGGTGGCGGAATTGGTAGACGCGCTAGCTTCAGGTGCTAGTGGCCGTAAGGTCGTGGGAGTTCAAGTCTCCCCCTGGGCACCATTCGATGCGCACGAGTTTTAATTCAGGCACACGACCTGCATTCAGGAACTCACCAGAATTTCGCGGCTTCGGCTCGCTCCCGGTCGGCGGCGAACTCAAGCCGTTCGCGTGCACGATCCAGCGTCAGGCCCGCTCTTCGGACCGCACTGCGTCTAAATTCTTCGTCACCCATCTCCGCGATTGAGCGGTAGCCTTTTAATAGCCTGACCACGACCTCAACCACAGCAGCTCCGTCGCGCTCAATTGTGCTGAATGCATCCTCGAATAAGTCATCAATTGCGATCGCCGGAAGATACAGGCGCTCCAGTGCCGGCTCCGCCGATGCGCTCGCGTTTTCGGCAACGTAGGAGAAAATCCGCACCAATGTGCCCACTATATTGATGGCAGTGCCGGTGTCATTGATCCCTGGTGACAATGCCTTGCTGGCTATTTCTGCCAGCCCGATCAGGCCGAAGCGAGGGTCTTCGTCAAAGGTACGGTCTTCGCCAACGACAAACGAATTTCGCGCAACATCGATATCAGCATCGTCCTGGGTGCCTTCCGGAAAATAGAGATAGGCCAGCGGTCGATCCGGCGTCATAAAAGCGCCCGGCAGGCAATTGACACGAACGTAAGCCTCGTTGACCTCCGCGAATTGCTCCAGCGCATCGAAGTCGACCCGCTGAATGTAACCGATCGTCTCGCTGACCAACGGCAGACCCACCGCAACAGGATAGCGGGTAAACGTTTCAGCATTATCCTGCGCCCCGACGCGCTTTTGCAGCGCCTCGACCGTCACGCTCTCCATCTTGCTGATGGCCATGCCGATTCGACCCAGCCGCGCGATCCGGTCGACCCAGCGCACAAAGGTGACAACAACAATGGCAAACACCGCCAGCGTCAGGGCCAGCAGCGCGAACCGACCGCCTTCATCGTAATAGCTGTTCTCAAACGCGATCAGCGAGACCACGCTATAAATGAACGCGCCCACAAAAACTGACAGTGCATTTTGCGATACATCGTCCGACACAATGAGCGGAAATGAGCGTGGCGTGGCGGTACTGCTGGCGGTCGAATACGCAGACACCATTGACCCCACAGCAAACACGGCAATCGCCAACATGCTGGAGGCCAGCACGCCGAGTAGCGTCTTAATCGATGACGGTTCGACCGACGGCAAAAACTCGATGCCGCTGAACTGATCCGCGACCTTTGCCAGAAACACCCCGATGATCGACAAGATACAGACGATTAACGGCTTCACCCACAGCCGTTCACGCAGTCGGTTGAGCACAAAAATAAAGCGATCGCTCAGATTGAAATTCACCACGTCGCTACTCTTTGGGCGCTGATTCGCTTAGCAGGTCCTGATGCTCGCCGGCTCTGCGCTCAGCCTCAACCTGACGCTCGACATCGGGGTCCGGCCGAACATCGATCTCGTCCAGTGAGTCCACGCGCAACGCTCTGTCGTCTTTATTGCGGTAAGCCGGGACCGCATCGCCCTCACCCTCTGCCTGCAAGGCTGCTGCGACAGCCGGTGAATCAAAGCGCAGTCGGTAAATCGGCTCAGGCAGCATGAACCCCGCCGACTCCAGTGCAGCCTTCACGGCGGCCAGTGCAATCGAACGCGATTTGCCGAAGTCCGCTTCGCGCTGGTCAATCCAGCTGTAGTACTCGATGACAATATTCGAATCACCAACCTCATTAATTATCGCGAACGGCTCCGGTTCGTCCAGAATAAATTCCAGGTCTTTTAGTCGCCGCACGCCGGTTTCGATGGCCTTCAATGGATCGTCATCGGCATCCACACCCAATTTAAAACTGAAGCGTCTTTCCGGATTAACGGTGTAGTTCAGTATGCGCGCCTTGAAAACCTCGGCATTGGGAATACGCAGTTGATTGCCGTCTAAATCCCGAAGCACCGTAGCGCGCGAAGTGAGACGCACCGCATAGCCCTCCTGACCATTGATAACCACATGATCTCTGGGGCGAAAGGGCTGCCGGAGGCTCAGCAAAATACTGGCGATATAGTTCTCTATCGAATCGCGCACCGCGAAACCCAGCGCCAGCCCGATCACGCCGGCTGAGCCGAGCACCGCGCTTAGCAGCGCAGTCGCGTCAAGCAAATTAAGTGTGACCACGACAGCAACCAGAACGCTTATCGTCTTAACCGAGGTTTGGGCGAGGTCCGCAACAAAGTTGTTGGGGGTGACGCGCTGCCAGAAGGACTCTCGGCCCGCGATGAAAATACCGGCAAAAATCAGCGCCAGAAATACCACCGCGGCGAGCGCAAGTAACGGCAGCAAAGCGATAGTCTTGACGACCAGTTCATTCACCTGATCGACGGCCGGTGCGAATCGACCGCGCACTGACAAGTCCCGGGCAAGATTATTTTCGACGGTCACTACGCCCTGCACCCTGGATGCGAGGCTCTCGGCCCGCTGCAGCGTTTCAGTCTCGGCAACTGTACCGGACAGGCTCACGACCCCGGCATCAACCACAATCTGGATATCCGCCAGCGCATCAATCTCTGAGAAAATTTCGCCGATCCGGGCTTCGATCTCGCCGTCTGTGACTCCCGATGACTCAGCGCTAATAACGGGTGCGGTCTCGCCGCTCTCATCACTGACCTGTGCGGTTGCCACTCCCACACTCATGGCTGCAATCATGACGAGGGGAGCTAACGCGCTGAGCCTGTTTATACGCATGACCGGTAACATAACGTATTAAGCTCTGGAAACCAGCTTTTCGACGCCACGTCTGTCAGAACATTCTTAGAGAACGCCGGCACCCTGTGCTGTGCGCAGAGCAGCAATGCTCTAGAATAAGCCGCTGTTCCAGCCCGGGCCTGCGCCGGAGACACGTTTTTTGAAAGTCTTCAGATATTTACTAGCACTTGTAGTGGTGTTTTCCGGCATCGCAATCGCCGTCGAGTTTGGCCTCAGGGGGTTCATGCCCGACAGCTACCGCGGTTACCTCGTCGAAGTCGGCGACGATCAGGTCAAGTGGCGACTGGGCCCTTACGAACCCACGCAACCGGCCAGCGGCTTTAACGCACCGATCCCGGTTGAAAAGCCGGCAAACACCCTGCGTATCGTTGCGCTTGGCACCTCTGCCACCGAAGGCTGGCTGACGGCTGAAACCGTGTATCGCAAGTACGGCAGGAAATCGACCAGCACCGGCATCAGCTCTTATTCCCGTGCTCTGGAATTTATCCTGAACGAAATGGCGACACCGGGCTCAATGAACATTGAGGTCATTAACCTCGGTATCGCCGCGTATAACGTCTCCGACGTTATACGGATGCTGAAAGACGCGCAGCGCCTGAAACCAGACTTCATGCTCATCCAGATCGGCGGCAACGAAACCTGGACCGCTGAACGCAACAACTGGGCCTCGTACATCAGTGAAGATATTCCTTATCTATATACGGCCGTCGGTTACGAAATCCTGACCGAAATCAAAGGCGGCTGGCGCACCCTCTCCCGCGGCGGGAATGCATTTAACCCGATGGCACTGTTCTCGACCAAGGCAGAACCCGTCGTGGCGGAACCACCGGGGCGGGCCATCGGGCTTGAGCAACGCCTGGAAACCTACCGCAACGAACTATTCCGTCTGGGCGAATACCTGCGCGATCAGGACGTCCCGTATCTCTTTCAGGTCCCCGCGCCGAATCTCGCGGACTATGAACCGTTCGCCTCCATGGCAAGGCCCGGCACAACGCCGGAACAGATCGCTGAGCTGAATCGCCTGCTGATTGACGCGCTTAAAGACAGGACACCGGCCGCCAAACAGAAGTATCTCGACATACTGGCCATCGACGACGGTATTGCCGAAGCAAATTTCCAGTTGGGCCAAATCTATCTCAGCGAGAACCGCCCCGATGAGGCACGTGAATTGTTCTGGAAAGCGGTGGACCGCGATCTGGTTCTGAAACGGCTGCCGGGCAAGTTCCGCGACGTCAGCATGGAATTCGTGACCCGTAATGAATTTCCATATGTCGACGAGATGGCACTGCTCGATGCGGGCACTGACACAGGAGTGCTGGGCTACAACCGGCTTGACGATGACGTGCATCCCAGCATTGAGGGGCAATTTATACTGGCAGCCGGTATGGCCAGAGCTGCTCTGGATTACGGCCTGCTGCCGGCAGAAGCCTACACAGCAGACCCGGCACGTCAGCCTGATTTCAGCGATTACGAGTCGCACATCGGCTTCGACGCCAACGCAGCCGGCCAGATCGCCTACCTCAAGGCCGCTCACAATTATCTGACCTTCGGCCGCTTTCGCCAGCGGCTGCGCTGGGACCCGCGGCCGGACGTCCTGCTGCAATTCATTATCGATGAACTGGCAATTGCCAACGCCTATACGCCGGATGCGGCGTCCCGATATCTGGGCACCGTGCTTAATCTGTATCTGGGACGCACAGACGATGCCGCACAACTGGTTGCAGCATTGGACTGCCGAGCTTCCGCAGAACAGGCACAGCGTGTCAACGCAGCCCTCGTTGATACGAGCCGTCGAGCGCTCGGCGGCCTGAGCGAAGGCTACCGCGCACGTCTAAATGACGTGCTCACCGCGGAGGGCTGCAGACAGTGACGTTTGACTCCCTCGATTTTCTGATCTTTTTTGCGGTCATTTATTCCGTCTGGTTTTTCCTGCGGGCGGCGGATCGAAAAATCCGTAACAGCTTCCTGCTGCTGGCCAGCTACTTTTTTTACGGCTACTGGAGCCCGCAGTTTGTACTTCTATTGATGACATCGACACTGGTCGACTTCTATCTCGGTAGGGCCATACACAAGAGCGATAATGACCGCACCCGCAAGCAACTCGTCGGGGTCTCCGTCGCCGTCAACCTCAGCATCCTTGGCTTCTTTAAATACTTCAACTTTTTTGTCGATACCGCGGTGATGATGCTGCCGGAGGGCTCCTTCATGGCCCCCGCCCTGAAAGTCATCCTGCCGGTCGGCATTTCCTTCTACACCTTCCAGTCAATGAGCTATTCCATTGACGTGTATCGCGGCAATATCAAACCGTCGGACTCACTGATCGATTTCGCGCTGTATGTCGCGTTCTTCCCGCAACTGGTTGCCGGCCCTATCGAACGAGCCGGGAATATGCTGCCGCAGTTCGCCACCACACCGCGCGTTGCGGTGGGGCGCACTCTGGACGGTCTGGACCTGTGCATACGTGGCTTCTTTAAGAAGGTCGTCATCGCAGACAACGTCGCACCGCTCGTCAACATGGTTTACGGCGATGTGGATGCGGCCAGCAGTCAGGCACTCTGGATCGGGACCTACGCATTTGCGATCCAGATTTACGCCGACTTCTCTGCCTACACCGACATCGCAAGGGGGAGCGCGAAACTGCTCGGCTTCGAGCTAATGGAAAACTTCCGCTCACCATACCGTTCGCTCAATTTCACCGAGCTGTGGCAGCGCTGGCACATCTCGCTGTCGACCTGGTTCCGTGATTACCTTTACCGGCCGCTGGTCAGCGGCGGGCGCCGCAGCCGCACTGTGCAACTGCGCAGCCTCTTTATCGTGATGGCCCTCGCCGGTCTGTGGCACGGCGCCGCCTGGAACTTCGTGCTTTGGGGGTTGTTCCACGGCTTGCTGCTGGTGCTGCATTCGGGCCTGAGGCCGACGCTGTTCAGGGTGACATCGGGCTGCAACGCGATAACCAAAGCAGCCTACCGAACACTGGCGTGGTTCGTCACTTTCCACATGATTATCATCAGCTTCGTGATGTTCCGTGCGGAAGCGGTCGCGGATATCGGTATTGCGCTGGACAAGATGCTGTTCGGGCTGCCCGCCGCGTTGAGCACTTCAGGGCTGAATTACATACCCAACGCCGGCCCGGGCGAGCAACTCTTTTATGTTGTGATCATCATCGGGATGCTGGCCATGCAGTTCAGCAACCTTGAGGAACGCTGGAAGTGGGCATCGAATGTCATGGTTCGCGGCACGCGTGGCGCTGTTACGCTGGCCATGCTTGCCCTCCTCTACCCGACAGTGAAAGAGCAGTTCATTTACTTCCAGTTTTGAACGTCGGACCTGAGCAAAACGCTTAGCGCCAATCGAGCAGAACCGAACCCCAACTCAGCCCCACCCCAAACCCGACCATCGCTGTGCGCTGGCCTTTTGCGATACGTCCGTCAGCGAAAGCGCGCGCCAGGGCAATCGGGATGGTATTCGAGCTGGTATTGCCAACGTCGCCGATTTCCAGAATGAATTTCTCTTCCGGTATTCGCAGTTTGCGGCGCAAATGATTCAGCATGTACTGGTTGGCCTGGTGAAAGACAAAGCGATCAATCTCATCGGCTGTGACACCGGCTTTCTCATAGAGCTCGTTCAGCGTCTGCGGAACCCGCGACAGCGTAAAGGCGAAAACCTCGGCGCCGTCCATGAACAATGTGGGCGCATCGCGATCTGTCTCTGAGCGCTCATCCATCGGTTTACCGCAATAGCCGGCATTGGCGACCATCAGATGCGGCGCACCGCTGCCGTCGGTACCGTAAACCGCCGCGCCGATTACACCGCCCGGAACCACCCCGTCACCGGCATCAATCATTGTGGCCGTTGCCGCATCGCCAAATACGGTGCGCACATTGCGATCATCGTGCGACATGTAACGCGAAATCGTTTCCCCGGTGATCAGCAGCACGCGCTGCGACTGCCCGGAGGCAATCAATGCACGCGCAATCCCCAGGCCGTAGACATAGCCGGTGCACCCGAGGTTGTAATCAAAGGCCATCGTCGAGGTGGGCAAACCGAGACGCTCCTGCAACAGGCACGCGTTGGTGGGCATGATGTAGTCAGGGCTTTGTGTGCAATACAACAGAGTATCGATGGTGCCGGCGTCAAACGGCGCACAGCCCTCGCCTTCGGCCAGCCGCGGCCCTTCCGCGAGCAGCCGTCGCGCGGCCGACTCGGCCAGATCAAGCGCGGTTTGATCATCCGGAGCCTGTCGGCGCTCGCTGATGCCGGTCATCGCCGCAATCTTGTCAATCGGCCAGTCAGGATGCTGCTCTCGCAACCACTCGTTACTGATTCGGTCGTCCGGCAACTCGAGAGCAATGCCGCGTATGACGGCTTCAGTAAGGCTCATGATGACTCCTGTGTATGGTGCCCGAATATCAGCACACCACTATGGCCCGCGCAAGGAATTGCATGGTGCGGCATTTGACTAAACACACCGGCTGAAACGGTTGCGGAAGCTACGGATTGTTGAAGCCGAAGTGTTTGTAATAGACTATGTTTGCAAACCATTGAACGGCAATGAAATTCAGTTAAACGCCCGGACAGGCAGGAGGGGCACGGCCTCTAATGAACTTTACACTCCCCAGAGTCATCGTTGCAGTTGCACTGCTGCTTGCTGTTACTGCATGCGATGACGGCGCTTCGCAAAAAGCCAGCCAGAAACCACCGGAGGTGGTACCGCGTCCGGTTGCGCAGACGGTCGAGCCGTTGAGCCTGGACACTATCGATCCGTTCGGCTTCCGAACCGGCGAGCGGGTACCCGACCTTGCGTTTACAGACATCGATGGCGAATCACACCAGCTTAGCGATTTCAGCGACTCCGCGGCGATTGTTATTGTCGTGCGGGACACCGGCTGCCCGGTGTCGAGCCGCTACGCGCCGCGTATCGCGCGCTTCGAGAAGGAATACGCAGCGCAGGGAGCCACCTTCCTGTACCTGAACCCCGGTGCACATGAGACCGACGAAGCCATACGGGAAGAAATCTCGACCTTCGGATTCACCGGGCCTTACATCCACGACGTCGCAGGCGACATAGCTCGCGCCCTGCGCGTCCGCGCAACCACGGAGGTGCTGGTACTGGACCCGTCGCTGACACTGATCTATCGCGGCGGCATTGATGACCAGTACGGCATTGCGTACACCCGCAATGAAGTTAAGGAACCCTGGCTGCGCAAGGCGGTGGATGCAACGCTCGCCAACACCGTACCCGACGTGCGACACCGTGAAGAAGTGGCAGGATGCGCGCTGGGCTTTCACAGCGGCGACGACGTCGAACAGGTAACACAAGCTCTGCTGCCTGAAGACGGCCTCACCTATCACAACCGTATCAGCCGTATCCTTGAAGACAATTGCGTGGTCTGTCATCGCAATGGCGGCATCGGGCCGTTCGCACTCGACAATTACAAGTCGGCGTACGGGTACCGGGCCATGATCAACTATGTGCTGAACGAAGGGCTGATGCCTCCCTGGTATGCGAAACCGGGCATCAGTCACTACACCAATGACCGGAGCCTGCGCGCGACCGACCGGCGCGCGTTACTGCAGTGGACGGCGGGCGATGCGCCTGAAGGCGACCCCGCACTGGCGGTCCGCCACCGCACGCATGCTGCAGGCTGGACTATCGGCGAACCCGATTACGTAGCCCAGTTGCCTGAGCCGCAGGAAGTCCCGGCTGAAGGCACGGTTCCCTATCGGGTGGTTTACGTGAAAACCGATTTTCCGGAAGACCGCTGGGTGAAGCGGCTGGAAATCCGCCCGACCGCTCCTGAAGTCACCCACCATGTTATCGTGACGCTGGAAGCGCCGCCGGACATCGAGCCACCGGATCCGAACCGACCCTGGCATGAAGCACTGAGCGGCTTTTTTGCGGCAAATGGGCCCGGCGCAGTTGGCACCGACTTCGGTGAGGGCAAGGCCAAAAAACTGCCTGCCGGCGCCTGGCTAAAGTTCCAGCTGCACTACACCACGAACGGACGCGCAACGGTGGATCAGACTCGCCTGGGTTTCGTGTTCCAGGATGAACCGCCGGACGTGGAAGTAGAGACGGCATCAGCCTATAACTACTGGTTTAAGATTCCGCCGTTTACCAAGGATCATCAGGTCATCAGCAAATACACGTTCCCGGCTGACGGCCGGCTGGAGCGAGTATTCCCGCACACGCATAACCGCGGCGTTGCTTTCCGCTACGACATCATCCACCTGGATGGCACTGAAACACCGGTGCTACAGGTTCCCGAATACAACTTCAACTGGCAGCTCACCTACGATTTCGCAGAGCCACCACGGTTCAAGAAAGGCGATATCCTCAGAGCGACCGCCTGGTACGACAACTCGGAAGACAATCCGTACAATCCGGATCCCAGCAAACTGGTACGTCATGGTGAACAGACCTGGGACGAAATGATGATCGGCTATTTTGACTGGACCCGGACCCCAGCTGAGACGACCGCCCGCAACTGAAGTACCGCCCAGCATTGATGGATTGTGGGCCTTCGCGGTCCTGTAATAGGATTATTTAATACCAAAATAATAAGAATGGGGAAGATCATGAGCATTCGTCCGTTACTGATCGGCGCTCTCGCCGCAGTTTTCTCGCTGCAGGCAGCGGCAGAAACTAAATGGAGCACGCCCGGAAAGCGCACCTTTCCGACTCACCAGATCAGCAGCTTCAGAACAATGATTGAAGCCACCGGTGAAGAAGCGGACGTGTACCACCCTGCACCGCCGGCAAAGAAGCGCTCGCTGTATACGGATCGCTTCCCGGTGGTCGTGATGCTGCAGGGAGCGCGGGTCGACCGCGATTACTACAGCAGCTTCGGCATGCACCTCGCGCGCT